>NZ_JAKGTF010000041.1:0-433 GCF_022324735.1 Clostridium sp. YIM B02551
GAAATATCCTAGGATACTCCTCTGGTTCCACAAACAACTGGCACAAGTGGTTCCCGTTCCTCCGGACAAGGGCTTGCTGCGAAGCCTGCGCAAATCTGAAAGGCGCATTTCTGGTGGCAGTGCTGTTCCTGTCCTTGGCTTTGGTGATAACTCTGATCTTCGCCAAGGAGGTGCCCTACAAGGCGATTGCACCCCTCCCAACAAAGGCCAATGGCCAGGTCGAAGTCGAGCCTACCGGGCCGCTCGCCGTGTTCAAAGGCTTCAAGAACTTGCCTCCTGGAATGCCATCGGTGCTCCTCGTGACTGGCCTCACCTGGCTGTCCTGGTTCCCGTTCATCCTGTACGACACCGACTGGATGGGTCGTGAGATCTACCACGGGGACCCCAAGGGGACCCCAGCGGAGGCCAATGCGTTCCAGGAAGGTGTCAGGGC
>NZ_JAKGTF010000041.1:443-1257 GCF_022324735.1 Clostridium sp. YIM B02551
CGTTCGGTCTGCTGCTCAACTCGGTCGTTCTGGGATTGAGCTCGTTCCTGATCGAGCCGCTGTGCAAGAGGCTAGGCCCGCGGGTGGTGTGGGTGTCGAGCAACCTCCTCGTCTGCCTCTCCATGGCGGCCATCTGCATCATAAGCTGGTGGGCTACTCAGGACTTACATGGGTACATCCAGCACGCCATCACCGCCAGCAAGGAGATCAAGATCGTCTCCCTCGCCCTCTTCGCCTTCCTCGGAATCCCTCTCGCCATTCTGTACAGCGTCCCTTTCGCCGTGACGGCGCAGCTGGCGGCGAACAAAGGCGGTGGCCAAGGGCTGTGCACGGGCGTGCTGAACATCGCCATCGTGATACCGCAGGTGATCATCGCGGTGGGGGCGGGGCCGTGGGACGAGCTGTTCGGCAAGGGCAACATCCCGGCGTTCGGCATGGCGTCCGTCTTCGCGCTCGTCGGCGGCGTCGTCGGCATATTCCTGCTGCCCAAGATCTCCAGGCGCCAGTTCCGGGCCGTCAGCGGCGGCGGTCACTGACCGCGCCGCGCGTCGGTCGGCCTGATCACGCCGGCCCAGCTCGCGTCTATTACCAAATTTTCGCATAGGCGTAACTAGGTGGCTCTCGCCTAAGGACACTGTAGAGCAGAATAAGAATTGTGAGGAACCGTATGTGTCGTGTCTGTATGTGTGTGTCTGTCGGAGTCAGTGTATGTAGCGGAAAATGGACAGGGGAATGTGGGCATCCATCACCGGCTGGGGTGTCGTCCTTTGGGTTGTGACTTGCGTGTAGCAAACCAAGGTTTACGAGGTGAAGG
>NZ_JAKGTF010000042.1:0-1176 GCF_022324735.1 Clostridium sp. YIM B02551
CTCTGGAAAGTTCTGTGGATGTCAAGACCAGGTAAGGTTCTTCGCGTTGCATCGAATTAAACCACATGCTCCACCGCTTGTGCGGGCCCCCGTCAATTCATTTGAGTTTTAACCTTGCGGCCGTACTCCCCAGGCGGTCGATTTAACGCGTTAGCTCCGGAAGCCACGCCTCAAGGGCACAACCTCCAAATCGACATCGTTTACGGCGTGGACTACCAGGGTATCTAATCCTGTTTGCTCCCCACGCTTTCGCACCTGAGCGTCAGTCTTTGTCCAGGGGGCCGCCTTCGCCACCGGTATTCCTCCAGATCTCTACGCATTTCACCGCTACACCTGGAATTCTACCCCCCTCTACAAGACTCTAGCCTGCCAGTTTCGAATGCAGTTCCCAGGTTGAGCCCGGGGATTTCACATCCGACTTGACAGACCGCCTGCGTGCGCTTTACGCCCAGTAATTCCGATTAACGCTTGCACCCTCCGTATTACCGCGGCTGCTGGCACGGAGTTAGCCGGTGCTTCTTCTGCGGGTAACGTCAATCGCCAAGGTTATTAACCTTAACGCCTTCCTCCCCGCTGAAAGTGCTTTACAACCCGAAGGCCTTCTTCACACACGCGGCATGGCTGCATCAGGCTTGCGCCCATTGTGCAATATTCCCCACTGCTGCCTCCCGTAGGAGTCTGGACCGTGTCTCAGTTCCAGTGTGGCTGGTCATCCTCTCAGACCAGCTAGGGATCGTCGCCTAGGTGAGCCGTTACCCCACCTACTAGCTAATCCCATCTGGGCACATCTGATGGCATGAGGCCCGAAGGTCCCCCACTTTGGTCTTACGACATTATGCGGTATTAGCTACCGTTTCCAGTAGTTATCCCCCTCCATCAGGCAGTTTCCCAGACATTACTCACCCGTCCGCCGCTCGTCACCCGAGAGCAAGCTCTCTGTGCTACCGCTCGACTTGCATGTGTTAGGCCTGCCGCCAGCGTTCAATCTGAGCCATGATCAAACTCTTCAATTTAAGTTTGATGCTCAAAGAATTAAACTTCGTAATGAATTACGTGTTCACTCTTGAGACTTGGTATTCATTTTTCGTCCGAGGACGTTAAGAATCCATGTCACTTTGAGTGCCCACACAGATTGTCTGATAAATTGTTAAAGAGCAGTTGCGACGCGCTTTAGCG
>NZ_JAKGTF010000043.1:0-1089 GCF_022324735.1 Clostridium sp. YIM B02551
GCTCACCCTCTTCCCCTACTTCAACAACTACATCAAGCTCAGCCAGCTCGAGCACGGCCTCCTCGCCCGCCACGTCCCCGGCCCGGCCCCGGCCCGCGTCGCCTTCCTCGGCTCCGGCCCGCTCCCGCTCAGCTCCCTCGTGCTGGCCGCGCGCCACCTCCCCGACGCCTCCTTCGACAACTACGACATCTCCGGCGAGGCCAACGAGCGCGCCAGCAGGCTGGTCCGCGCCGATGCCGACGCCGGCGCGCGCATGGCGTTCCGCACCGCCGACGTGGCCGACGTGACGACCGAGCTGGCGGGCTACGACGTGGTGTTCCTGGCGGCGCTGGTGGGCATGGCCGCCGAGGAGAAGGCGCGCCTGGTGGAGCACCTCGGGAGGCACATGGCCCCCGGCGCGGCGCTCGTGGTGCGGAGCGCGCACGGCGCGCGCGGCTTCCTGTACCCGGTGGTGGACCCCGAGGAGATCCGGCGAGGCGGGTTCGAGGTGCTCACCGTGCACCACCCGGAGGACGAGGTGATCAACTCCGTCATCATCGCGCGCAAGGCGGCCGCGCCACCCGCCGTCGCCGCAGACGGCGACGTGCCGGTGAACAACGGCAGAATGCCGGCCCAGTGCGCGGTGGCGGTGACCAGACCGTGCATCGGCTGCGCCTGCGAGCTGGGGGCGAGGGCGCACCAGAAGATGAAGGAGATCGCCATGGAGGAGATGGAGGCGTAGGCCGGCCGCTCCCGCCAGACATCGTCATCCACCCATGGCACGGTGATTAATACTGCCCGATTAATTCTGCGATCGATACATGCATGGTAATAATCCGTTTGTCCTCATGCATGGATGGATGTGGCTACTTATTTACCATAATTATTAATCCTTGTCTGCATATGGCTGGATTATTTTCTACTACCGTAATTGTGCTGCTAAGTTTTAGTGATGATCGTCTGACAGCTGCTGCCTCCGGGTTTAACGTAGAGGAGGAGGATGATATGTGTTGTGCTGAGAGATCGAGTCGAGTTGCGTACTGCTGTAATAAGTGATTTTGACACTCTATATGACTGAAGTGACAATCACTAAAAAGTGTAACACCTGTG
>NZ_JAKGTF010000044.1:0-1032 GCF_022324735.1 Clostridium sp. YIM B02551
ACCTGCGGCTGGATCACCTCCTTTCTATGGAGAACATACTTAAACTTACAATAGTAAGTGTTAAGTAAACAAAATAATAAATTGCACTTTAAAGATTACTACCTCTGTTTAATTTTGAAAGTACATTTAAAGAACTACTCGAGGGTAGTTCTTTTTTTGCACTAAAATATATAATTATAATGGCGGGGATATTATGAAAGTGCTCTTATTAGTTTGTTCAGGTGAGATAATAGCAAGTATGCTGGCCGATAAAGTTAAGTCTAATGGGGGTTTGTATGGTATAAAGATAGCTACTCAAAGTTTCTCTTCCATTAAGAATAAGAAAAGTATTGAAAAATTTAATTCATATGATTTATTAATTATATGGACAAATGTTAATTTGGATTTTATTAAGTTGTCTAAGAATATAAGTTATTTTGATGGAATATTACTAACACCTCCAATTAGATACATATTAAATTCAATAGAGTCAGTTGTGAAGAACACTAATACATTCTGTGAATTTATAGATGTTAGAAATATGGTAACTATGGATGGTGAAGGTATTCTTAAACAAATTATCGTTATGATTGAAAATAAATAGTATATTAGGTATTGACATAGTAGCTTAATATTTATATAATACTATATGTCGCTAAAACCTAGTGACAAAGTTCTTTGAAAATTGCACATAGTATAAAATTTGTTTTTTAAAACAAAGCCAGTTGGCAAATGTAACTATTATATAGTTACACATGTGTGAATTAATGAAAGCATTTAAGAAATACTCGCATATTACTAAATGCAAATATTAGTTAATTCACAGGAGAATCATTTATGATTCGACCAAAAAGGCTTAGAAACAAGTAGTGCTAGAAACCAAGGAGCGAGGAGCAGAGCATAGTTCATCTATGTGAGCACCACAGCAACGAAGGTGACAACGCAATACGAAGTTTATAAGACTTTGAGTAAGGTCAAGTTATAAAGGGCGCATGGTGAATGCCTTGGCATCGGGAGCCGAAGAAGGACGTGATAAGCTGCGATAAGTTTCGG
>NZ_JAKGTF010000045.1:0-1031 GCF_022324735.1 Clostridium sp. YIM B02551
CCGCATTTTATAATCATTTATTATCTAGTTAATGAATTTTCTGTAATTTCTCCTATAAATCAATCCCTTATTATAAAGATAAAAAAATCGTCAAGGCGATTGTAAAGTGTACCCTTTGTCAAGAACATTAAAAAAAGTCTATAGCAATTTAAGAAGATGGTTTCTGTATTCAACATGAGTCATCTTTTTTTAATTCCATTGATATCTATATTGATTATAATAAGTCATATATTCATCAATCTCCTTTTTAAGTTCTTCAAGTGACTGGCACGCGTTTAAATTAGTTTCATCTTTGAAATGTCCAAAGAATAATTCCTGCGGGTCGTTATCCCAGTAGTTTCCTAGTCTAGACATAGATTTATTCTGTTTTACCTTATTTTAAAATATTGGTCTTGTATAATGTGCCCATTGATCAGAGTGAATAAAGAATCTTTATGTAATCTATGTTTTGCATTTATAAGATTGTCAGCGGAATGTTCTTTTGTAGTTTTCATTATTCTTCTATATGGATTTGCTTTTCTGATAGTACAAACAATGCTATATTTTTTCATAACCCTACAGATGCGTTTCAGATTATATACAATATGAAACTGACCCTCTAAGGTCATTTTGATTTGTTTAGCACCTTTTTTACGAATTTATTTTTAGATAGAATGCTTATTTCTTCAATAGTAAATGTATTCTTACTCATTTTGAATTCTCCTTATCTTGCTTTACTAAATTATACACAAAAATACCCTATGGGATAGAAACTTTTTTTATGTCTATCCTATAGGGTACACTTTATTATGAGCCGTCGATTTTTTTCTCGCATCTGCCTTTCCAAATGCATGTGAGGAAAGATTTATTTGACGCAAAACAAGTTTGCTAAATTATCCGTTAAATGCATAGCATGCATTTAACCTCTCCCACACAGTCTTTTGCACGACAAAAAAAAAACTAATTGGCGATTCCGCTCCGCCACTGGATAATTTTTAACGCAAAGCAAGTTTGCTAAATTATCCGTTAAATGCATAACATGCATTTAACCT
>NZ_JAKGTF010000004.1:0-251559 GCF_022324735.1 Clostridium sp. YIM B02551
CATAATAAAATGCTCCCTCTATAGTTACAGTTTTATTATTTTAACTGTCTACTATAAAGGGAGCATATCAAAAAGCAACGGTTCTTTTTTTTATATTAAATGTAGTTAATTGTAAATTATAAGAAAAAAATAATCATAAATATCCTTTTTAAAATGACAATATTTTCCTATGACTAGTTTTATAATTTAAATGGGGTGATAATTATGATAATATACATAGATATTTTACTTATAGAGAATTTTATAATAAATTTATTTCTATTAATGGTAATGACAAAATTATTAAAGGTTAAAAAGAGGAGAAAACAAGAAGTTTTTGCAGCAACTTTAGGAGCCTTCTATGTTTTAGTCATGATTAGCCCAAGTTTAAAGTTCTTTACATTAATACCTTTTAAGATAATTGTCTCAATAATTATGGTATATATAACCATTGGAACAACACATATAAAGAATTTAATTAAAGGAACAGGGGTATTAATAATGCTGTCCTTTTTATTAAGTGGCGTGTGTTTTGGTTTATCATTTTTTTCAAATGGATATAGTTTGAATTCGGGATACACTTTAAATTCATATCCTATTAAATACTTGGTACTCGCTATACTTTGTATTTTAATATTTACTGAAAGAATTGTAGACATAATTAAAGATAAATATTTTGTTAGTAATTACACTTATGACTTAACAATTAAAATTAACAATAAAGAGATTCACACACAAGGGTTTTTAGATACAGGAAATGAACTAAAAGAACCGATCACAAATCTACCAGTAATAATTATTGAAAAGGCGTTATATGATGATGTGGATTTAGACCCAAAGAAACTACTATATATTAATTTTAAAGCTGTTAATGGTGTTGACGGAATGTTAAGAGGAATAAGAGTAGATGAAATAATTATAGAAAATGAAAGCTGTAAATTGTTAAGAGAAGGAATTGTATGTTTTACCGAGCATTCACTGGCAGAGGATGGTGAATATAGAGCTTTATTATCAAGAGGAATAGTATAGGGGTGTTGACGTTATGAATAAAATTCTAATTATAATAAATAGAATATTAAGCAAACTAAAATTATTTAGAAAAAAAGTATATTACGTTGGAGGAAATGATGCACTTCCACCTCCGCTTTCAAAGGAAGAAGAAGAACAATTAGTTTCAAATTTAATGAATGGAAATGAAAAAGTCAGAAGTACACTAATAGAAAGAAATTTGCGATTGGTAGTTTATATAGCAAGAAAATTTGAAAATACTGGAGTTGGAGTTGAAGACTTAATATCAGTAGGAACTATTGGTTTAATAAAGGCAGTCAATACCTTTAATCCAGAAAAGAAAATTAAATTAGCCACCTATGCATCACGTTGTATAGAAAATGAAATACTAATGTATTTAAGAAGAAATTCCAAAGTGAAGGCTGAGATTTCTTTTTATGAACCATTAAATATTGATTGGGATGGAAATGAATTATTGCTTTCAGATATATTAGGTACTGAAAATGATATTGTATATAATTTAATTGAAGATGAAGTTGATAAACAATTATTATTCATGGTACTAAAAAATTTGAATGACAGAGAGAAGGAAATAGTTAAATTAAGATTTGGATTATATGGCTCTAGAGAAAAGACTCAAAAGGAAGTAGCCGACATGTTAGGTATTTCTCAATCATATATTTCTAGATTAGAAAAGAAGATAATTAATAGATTGAAAAAAGAAATGAATAAAATGATTTAATATGTTTAGTATAAAAAAACCTCCTAAGGGATATACTCTTAATGCAGTCATTTATTACGTCCTAAGGGGTTGGTCATTTTGATTATTAATAAGGTTGAAATCTGTGGAGTAAATACAGCTAAACTACCAGTGCTAAAGTCAAAGGAAATGAAAGAGTTGTTAATTAGAATGAAAAACGGCGATGAAAGTGCTAGAGAAGTTTTTATTAAAGGCAATTTAAGGCTAGTATTAAGTGTAATACAAAGATTTAACAACCGTGGTGAAAATGTAGATGACCTTTTTCAAGTGGGTTGCATTGGATTAATGAAAGCTATTGACAATTTTGACTTAGAGCAAAATGTTAAGTTTTCCACTTATGCAGTACCAATGATAATTGGTGAGATTAGAAGGTATTTAAGAGATAATAATTCAATTAGAGTAAGTAGATCATTAAGAGATATTGCTTATAGAGCTCTACTTGTAAGAGATAGATTAATTAATGAAGATAATAAAGAACCTACAATTTCTCAAATTGCAAAAGAACTAGAATTGCCAAGAGAGGAAGTTGTATTTGCACTGGATGCTATTCAAGATCCAGTATCGTTATTTGAGCCTATATATCATGATGGTGGAGATGCCATTTTTGTTATGGATCAAATTAGTGATACCAAAAATGGTGACGATAATTGGCTTGAGAACATATCTATTAAAGAAGCAATGAAAAAGCTTAATGAAAGAGAAAAATTAATACTTACATTAAGATTTTTTAATGGAAGAACACAAATGGAAGTTGCAGATGAAATTGGTATTTCACAAGCACAGGTTAGTCGATTAGAAAAAACTGCATTAAAGCATATGAGAAAATATGTTTAAGAACAGCTTGAATTAAGGGAATTCAGAATTATGAGTTCCCTTAATTTTATTATTAAAAATAAAGTTATATTACAATATTATTTGAATATTATGTAGTATAAGGTTTTAAAATTAGGGGGATTAAAAAATGGAAGAAATATTACATTCATTAAATGCTATAAGAACTATGGAAGTTATTGATATAGAAAGAGGAATAAAGATTGGATTTGCGAGAGACTTTAAGATAAATTGTGATAATAATTCTATTGAATCTATTCTTATTCCAATACAAAAAGGAAATTGGTTCGGTAAGATGGAATATATAGAAATAGCTTGGGGCGATATTATTAAAATAGGTGAAGATGTGATACTTGTAAATCTCAAGGAAATTGCTCAAGAAATACTCTAGCAAATTTAGCATTTTATAGGTATAATATATTTACATCATATATGAGGGGCGTGAATAGAATGAGATGTCCATATTGTTCCTATGAAGAAAGTAAAGTAGTTGATTCAAGATCGACTGATGATTTTGCTGCAATTAGAAGAAGAAGAGAATGCTTAAGCTGTGGTAAAAGATATACAACCTATGAGAAGCTTGAGGATATTCCAATTCTTGTTATAAAGAAAGATCAAAGCAGAGAAAACTTTAATAAGGATAAAATAATTAGTGGGTTAATAAAAGCATGTCAGAAAAGACCTGTTTCTAGAGCTCAAATCGAGGAAATTGCAAGTGATATAGAAAAAGCAATAAGTAATAAGATGATTTCTGAAATAAAGTCTGACCTTATTGGAGAAATGATAATGGATAGATTAAAAGACATTGACGAAGTAGCTTATGTTAGGTTTGCGTCAGTTTATAGACAGTTTAAAGACATAAATACTTTCCTTCAAGAAATTGAACGATTAATGTTAAATAAATAGTGAATTAAGGACTACATAATTTAAAGCGTACTAAAAAGAGATAAGTATATATCATTTTAGTAACTTTGTAAGTAGTCCTTTTATTATATACATATTAAAAATTTGTGTTATAGTTTAGTTAAGATGTGTTAATTTTTGTTATATATACAATAAGATATACATATAAAATGTTAAAATTAAGAGGTAAGAAAGTATGCAAAATAAAACTATGAAGGATTTTATAAGTATAGTAGATGAAAATTATGAAGTATATTTCTCAATTGGAGATAAAAATTATAGTAAAAGTACAATGAGTGGTAGAGCCAATATAAAAAGTTTAGAGGATATTTTCTCAATGGATTCAATAAAATATATATCTCAGGTCCATTCAGATAAGATAATAAAATTGATTAACATTGAAGAAGATACTTCAAAATTAGAGGCAGATGCTATAATAACTAGTTTAAAAAATACTGGAATAGGAGTTTTTTATGCAGATTGTGTACCAGTTATACTTTATGATAAATCAACTGGAATAATTGCAGCAGTGCACAGTGGATGGAGAGGAACCTACGAAGAAATTGTTAAAAAGACAGTTTTATCAATGGGGAATGAATACAACTGTAAGATATCAAATATAAAGGTTATAATAGGACCGCATATTCATGACTGCTGTTATGAAGTAAGTGAAGAGCTTAAAAAACAATTTACAACGAATGATTCATTTAAAGGAGTAAATTTATTCAAAGGTAGAAATTTATCTCTTAAAAAAGCCATTATAAAAGGATTAAATGACTTAGGAATAGAAGACGAAAATATATTTACATTAGATTACTGTACTTGTTGTGAAAAAGATATTAAATTACATTCTTACAGAAGAGATGGGATTAATTCAGGAAGATGCTATGGATTTATAGTAAAAAAATAGCTGGAGGTAATAAAAATGTCAAGCGAGAAAATATTTATTGTTGATGATGAAGAACATATATTAGAACTTTTGAAATTTAATTTTGAAAATGCAGGTTACAAGGTAGATACAGCAACCAATGGGGTTGATGCATTAAAAAAGATTAAAGCTGAACCACCTAAACTTATTTTGTTAGATGTTATGCTTCCGGGTATGGATGGTTATGATGTTTGCAAAGAGATAAGAAGGGAAAGCGCAACTCAAAATATTCCTATAATAATGATTACTGCAAAGAGTGAAGAACTTGATAAAATTCTTGGCCTCGAACTAGGAGCAGATGATTATATTACTAAACCTTTTTCAGTTAGAGAGATTCTTGCTAGAGTAAAAGCAGTATTAAGAAGAACAACTTCAAATACAACAACTGAAAGAGCGTTTAATGTATACAATATATCAGTAGATTTTATTAAGCATGAAGTACTTAAAGATGGGCAAAAAGTAGACTTAACGCTTAAGGAGTTCGAATTATTAGAAATATTAATTAGAAATAGAGGAAAAGTATTAACTAGAGAGACATTATTAGATAAAATATGGGGATATGAATACATTGGAGAAACTAGAACCGTTGATGTGCATATAAGACACCTTAGAAAGAAAGTTGAAGAAGATGATAAAAATCCTAAACTAATTGAAACAATAAGAGGTATAGGATATAGATTCTTCAGCGGAGATTAAATATGAGAAAAAAAATCTTATTTTCTATAATAGTAACCGTTCTGTTTGCACTTATAGTTGTAAGTACAGCATTTATAACTATGGTAAACTATCAATATGTAAATAATGCAAAAGAAACCTTGAAAATTTACAATGAATTAGTTAAGTATTCTGACTTAAAAAATATAGAAAACATCCCTAAGTTAGCAGCAGCAGATAAAGATACTCCAGAAATAAGAATTACATATATCTTAAAAAGTGGGAAGGTTGTCTTTGACACCGATGAAGATAGTTCAAAACTCGATAATCATAATACAAGAGAGGAAGTTCAAGCTGCAAGGCAAAATGGTGAGGGTTCAGCTATTAGATTTTCAAATACTTTACACAAAACTATGGTTTATTATGCAACCCAATTAGATGATGGAAGTATAATTAGAACTTCAATTCCATTAGAAAATACTAAGTTATTCTACAATGGATATTTTAAGTATTATATTTTAGTCTTTTTAATTGTAATTTTAGTTACAATTTGGTTATCATTTAAATTAATTAAAGTTATTGTTGAACCAGTTAAGGAAATGGAATTTATAACTTCGAGAATTGCTCAAGGTGAATATAATAGAAGAGTTAGAATTTTCTCAAAAGATGAACTTGGTTCGCTAGGAAAAACTTTTAATAATATGGCAGAACAATTACAATCTAAGATAAACGAAGTTGTAGAAAAACAAAATAGACTTGAAGCTATTTTAACTAGTATGGACAGCGGTGTTATAGCAGTTGATAGAATGCATAATATAATAATGATAAATCCATATGCAAAAAATATATTTAGCATTAAGGATGACATAATAGGCAAACCCCTATTAGATCATATTCGTGATTTTGAATTAGATCTTCTCTTTGAAGAGAAATCAGAAGGCGTACATGAGATTAAAATTATTTGGCCAAGTGAAAGAATATTAAGAATAAGAACTACAGATATTATAAATGGAAGTGAATTCATAGGGACAGTTGCTGTTCTACAAGATATAACTGATATCAGAAGACTAGAAAATATGAGATCTGAATTTGTAGCAAATGTTTCTCATGAACTTAAAACTCCACTTACTTCAATAAAAGGTTTTGCTGAAACCTTAAAATATGTTGAAGATGAGGCAACTAGACAAAAGTTCTTAGGTATTATTGATGATGAATCAGAAAGACTAACAAGATTAATTAATGATATCTTAACTTTATCAAATATTGAACAAAACAACGATATTGTAAAAGAAGAATTCCATCCTAAAGAAATAGTTGAAGATGTAACATTATTAATGAAAAAACTTGCTGATGATAAAAAAATACAACTAAACACTTCTAATGTTTCTTCTGTATATTTATATGGAAGTAAAGATGGATTTAAACAGATGGTTATTAATCTTCTGGAAAATGCAATCAAATATTCAGAAGAGGGAGATACAGTAAACTGCAGAAGTTATAGTAAGGATGGGGAATATTATTTTGAAGTAGAGGATACCGGTTGCGGAATACCTGAAAATGAATTAACAAGAATCTTTGAAAGATTTTATAGAGTTGATAAAGCTAGAAGCAGAGCTAAAGGTGGAACTGGTTTGGGTCTTGCAATAGTAAAACATATCATAAAGAGTTATAATGGAACAATTGATGTTCAAAGTGAAGTAGGAAAAGGAAGTAAGTTCTTAGTTAAAATTAAACATTTATAATAAAAAAAGAGGCAATGGCCTCTTTTTTTTATTATTAAATAAGAATATGTAAGTAATTTAAATAAAGATTAAATTGTAAAATTCCTTGTCAATATAGCTAATGTTAATTTTAATTAACATTAGCATAATACTAATTTACATTTATCTAATAGTGGGTTAACTTTGTAGGTTTATTATTAATCTTGTAAGGAATAATAAATATGTAAATAAAGTTTTGGAGGAATAGAAATGAAAAGAAAAGGAATAAAATTTACAATCTTAGGTATGTCTCTAGTATTAGGACTTTCAGCTTTCGCTGGATGTGCAAAGAAAGATGATACTGCAAACCAAACTAAAAAGTTATCAGGAAGCATAACTTCAGCTGGATCAACTGCTTTACAACCATTAGTTGAAGCATCAAAAGATGGATTTAATTCTGAATATCCAGATATAACAATTAACGCTCAAGGTGGTGGATCCGGTACAGGATTAACTCAAGTATCTCAAGGAGCAGTTGATGTAGGAGATTCAGATGTATTTGCAGAAGAAAGTTTAAAGCCAGAAGATGCAAAAGCTCTTGTAGATCATAAAGTAGTTGCTCAAGGATTTGCTGTAGTAGTTAATAAAAACTTAAATGTTACAAACTTAACTAAGAAACAAATTCAAGACATATTTGCTGGAACAATTAAAAACTGGAAAGAAGTTGGCGGACCAGATAAGGAAATCATAATCGTTCACAGACCAAGTTCTTCAGGAACAAGAAAGACTTTCGTTAAAGTTGTACTTGATGGAAACAAAGATTTAGAAAATGATAAGCTTGGTGTTACTCAAGATAGTAATGGAGCTGTAGTTCAAGCTATGGAGAAGTCTGATGGATCTATCAGTTATGTTTCACTTGCTTACTTACAAAGTGATGAAGCAAAAGATAAACTAAGCGGAGTTAGCATTGAAAATGTTGCACCAACTAAAGAAAACATAACAACTGGTAAATATATATTCTGGTCTTGGGGACATATGTACACTAAGGGTGAACCAAGTGAAGTAGTAAAAGCATTCTTAGATTATGTTGGAAGTGACAAAAACAAAGACGTTATAAGCAAACAAGGATATATCAACGGTTCAGAAATGAAGGTTAAATAATAATTAAAGAGAATTCTCCAAGGGCTGATTAGTTTCAGCCCTAAATTTGATGGAGGGGGATAATTAAAAGTATGGAAGGCTCAAGAAGTTTTGTAAAAAAATTAAGAACAGAATATACAGGGAAAATATATGCTTATTTATGTGGAATAATTATTATCATATTAACACTTTCTATAATGTTTTTTATTGCATCAAAGGGACTTCAAACCTTTATAACAGATAAACAAAGCATTAAGGATGTGTTATTTGGACTTACTTGGAAACCAGATGCAAGCACTCCTAAGTATGGGGCTTTGGTGTTTATACTAGGATCAACATTTGTTTCAGTAGGCGCGGTTATAATTAGCGCCCCTATTGCTATAGCATTAGCAATATTTATGAATCTTATTTCAAGTAAATTTGGTAAAAAAGTATTACAACCTGCATTAGAATTATTTGTTGGAATACCATCAGTAGTTTATGGATGGATAGGTATATCAATTTTAGTACCATTAATCAAAAACTCCTTTGGAGGTTTAGGTTTTAGTTTGTTATCAGGTATTTTAGTTTTAAGTATAATGATATTACCAACTATTGCGTCACTTGCCTCAGATGCAATCAGTACAGTACCAAGAGACTATTTAGAAGCTTCTTATGGATTAGGGGCTACTAGGTGGCAAACTATAAGTAAGGTAATAATTCCAGCAGCCAAAAGCGGAATATTAACTGGAGTAGTTCTTGGAATAGCAAGAGCTTTTGGAGAAGCTTTAGCGGTACAAATGGTTATAGGAAATAGTGCAAGAATTCCAGCTGGTCTTACAGATTCAACAGCTACATTAACAAGTATTATAACAATGGATATGGCTAATACAGCAACAGGAACCCCATGGAATAATGCTCTTTGGACACTTGCATTAATACTTCTAGTTATTAGTTTCTTATTTATATTAATAATTAGAAAGATTGGATCAAGAGGTGAGTAATATGAAAGCAAAAACCCAAGATAAGATTGCAACAGTAATTTTGTATATTATTTCCAGTTTAGTAGTATTACTACTAGTAGCATTTATGGGATATATAATTTATAGGGGAGCGTCCTCATTAAATATAAATTTCTTAATTTCAGCTCCAAAGACCACATCTTCTGGTGGTGGAATTGGACCAGAGTTATTTAATTCATTATATATGCTTGTAATTTCATTAATTATTACTGTTCCATTTGGAATAGGAGCAGGAATATATCTAGCAGAATATGCTAAAGAAGGTAGATTTGTTCGTTTTGTTAGATTATCCATAGAAACAATGGCATCTTTACCTTCTATAGTAATAGGTTTGTTTGGATTATTAGTTTTCGTAACATATTTACATTGGGGATATTCAATATTAGCTGGAGCTATTTCAGTTTCCATACTAAATTTACCTTCCCTTGCAAGAGTAAGTGAAACAGCAATAAAGGCATCCTCAAAAAAAGTTAAAGAAGCTAGTTTAGGACTTGGGGCTACTAATTGGCAAACAATAAAAAAGGTTGTATTACCTTCTGCTATGCCACAAATATTAACAGGAATTATATTAGCTTCAGGAAGAATATTTGGTGAAGCTGCAGCGTTCTTATATACTGCTGGACTTAGTTCAGGAAGACTTAAGTTTACAGATATAAGTCTTGTAAATAATACATCACCATTTTCATTATTTAAACCAGCTGAAACCCTAGCAGTTCATATATGGAAATTAAACTCTGAAGGTTTAGTGCCAGATGCTGCAAAAATAGCAAATGGTACATCAGCTGTTTTAATTATAGCTGTACTATTATTTAATATTCTAGCAAGAGTAATTGGAAATGCACTATATAAGTCATATAGTGGTAAATAGGAGGAAAAAAGTATGGGAATTATAGATACTAAAAACTTAAATTTATATTATGGTAAATCGCAAGCATTAAAAGATATAACATTAGAAATTGATAGAAATTCAGTTACAGCATTAATTGGACCTTCAGGTTGTGGTAAATCAACTTTTTTAAGAACCTTAAACAGAATGAATGATTTGATAGATAGTGTAAATATATCTGGAGAAGTATTTTTTGAAGGAAAGAATATATATAGCGACTACGATGAGATATTATTAAGAAAAAGAGTAGGAATGGTATTCCAAAAAGCTAATCCATTTCCAATGTCTATTTATGATAATATAGCATATGGTCCTAAAATACACGGTATAAAAAATAAAGCAGAGCTTGATGAAATTGTGGAAAATAGTTTAAAAGGGGCAGCTTTATGGGATGAGGTTAAAGATAGATTAAAGAAGAGTGCATTAGGTCTTTCAGGAGGGCAACAACAAAGACTTTGTATAGCAAGAAGTTTAGCTGTTGAACCAGAAGTACTTCTAATGGATGAACCTACTTCAGCACTAGATCCAATTTCAACTAGTAAGATAGAAGAGCTAATGGATGAACTTAAAAAGAAGTATACAGTTATCATAGTAACACATAATATGCAACAAGCAGGTAGAATTGCTGATAAGACTGCTTTCTTCTTAAACGGCGAAGTAGTAGAATATGATTTAACAGAAAACATATTTTATAAACCTACCGATAAGAGAACAGAAGACTATATTACTGGTAGATTTGGTTAAAAACAGAATAAAGGAGAGATTTATATGACAAGAACTTCTTCAGATTTAAAACTAAAAAAGATACACGAAGATATAATAAAAATGGGTAGCATAGTTGAAAAACAAATTTTTCTATCAATCGAAGCATTAAAAAGTAAGGATGTAGATTTGGCCAATGAAACTATTAAGAAAGATGATTTAGTTGATAATCTACAAAAGCAAATAGAGGAAGACTGCATAAAATTTATAGCAGCTGAACAACCTTTAGCTGTTGATTTAAGAGATATATTTACTGCAGCTAAGATCGTTACAGACTTAGAGAGAATGGCTGACCATGCAGTTGACATTTGTAAAATTGTCAAAAGAACAAAGGATCAAAAACATGTTAAAGAGCTTAAGGACATAGGAGAGATAGCGGCAAAGGTACAAAATATGATAAAGCTATCTATTGATGCATATATAGCTTTAGATGAGAAAAAAGCATTAAGTATATGTAAGATGGATGATGAAATAGATGCTTTATATAAGAAGGTATTTGAAGAACTCTTAGGTATAATGAGCAATCAATCTGAACACATTGGTCAATCAGCTCAATTATTATTTGTATGCAAATATCTAGAAAGAATTGCAGACCATGTTACTAATGTTTGTGAATGGACTATCTACTTAAAGACAGGTAAATATGTTGATTTAAATGAATAAATGTGATTAGTATTATTTAAGGTAAGCAGAAACCAAAGGGTTTCTGCTTATTAATTTGTAGAAATTCATATTTCTTGACTTAATTTAGGAATTAAGTTAAGATTACATAATGAAAGAGTATGGGTTAATAAGCCAAAAAATTAGGAGAAAGTTATGAAAAATAAAATTTTAAAGGTTGAAGCTAATAGTTTAGGTGAAGAACTTGGAATTGAAGCTGGAGATTTTTTATTATCTATAAACGGTACTGCTATAGAAGATATTATGGATTATAAATTCTTAATGTCGGATGAATATATAGAAGTTGAAATAGAAAAGCCTAACGGAGAAGTTTGGATTCTTGAGGCTGATAAGGAAATACAAGAAGACTTAGGCGTGGATTTCGAAAGTTCCATAATGGATAGAGCAAAGAGTTGTTCTAATAAATGTATTTTTTGTTTCATAGATCAATTGCCAAAGGGAATGAGAGATACACTTTATTTTAAGGATGATGATTCAAGATTATCTTTTTTACAAGGTAACTTTGTAACCCTTACAAATATGAAAGAATCAGATATTGATAGAATAATCAATTATAGAATAAGTCCTATTAATGTAAGTGTACATACTACAAATCCCGAACTAAGAGTTCAGATGCTAAACAATCGTTTTGCAGGTAATATATATGATAGACTTAAAAGACTAGCGGAAGCAGAGATTGTAATGAATGCTCAAATAGTAGTTGTACCTGGAGTAAATAATGGAGAAGAGCTTAAAAAGACTGTAGAGGACTTATATAAGCTTTATCCGCATGTGCAAAATATTGCAGCTGTCCCAATAGGTGTTACAAAATATAGAGAAGGTTTAGCAAAGTTAAAAACTTTTGATAAAAATTCTGCGTTAAAAGAAATTGAGGACCTTAAAGAATTACAAAAAAAGTATATGAATGAGATTGGAGCCCCTTTTGTACGTTTGTCAGATGAATTTTACGTTATGGCAGGAATAGATGTACCAGAAGAAGATTTTTATGGAGAATACGAACAGCTTGAAGATGGTATAGGTATGATAAGATTATTTAGGCAATATGTTTTAGATAACTTAGACAGCTTAAAGAAAGACATAAAAGGCAGCTTTACCATGATAACAGGTGTTTCAGCTTATGATGAAATCTTATGGGCCTCAAATAAAATTAAAGAAGCAAGTAACAACATAAATATAGAAGTTTTTAAAATTAAAAATGATCATTTTGGTGAAACTATAACTGTTGCAGGTTTATTAACTGGAAGAGATATAATTGAACAAATTAAGGATAAAATAAAATCCAAATATTTAATTATGTCTAGTAATATGTTTAGAAAAGGTTACGAGCTTTCAAATTCAAAAGAACTAGTTATGCTAGATGATATTAAAATTGATGATATTGAAAAAGAATTAGGTGTTAAGGTTATAGTTGTGGACTATACTGGAGAAGACTTAATTCAAAATATAAATAAACATTTAGAGGAGGGTTAATAATGGGAAAACCGATTGTTGCCATAGTAGGTAGACCAAATGTAGGTAAATCTACATTATTTAATAGATTAGCAGGAAAAAGAATATCAATAGTACAGGATACTCCAGGAGTTACTAGAGATAGAGTATATGCAGAAGCAGAGTGGTTAACTCATAATTTCACTATGATTGATACAGGTGGAATAGAGCCAGAAAATGAAAATATTATTGTTAAGCAAATGAGAAGACAGGCACAAATAGCTATTGAAACAGCAGATGTTATTGTCTTTATAGTTGATGGAAAAGAAGGATTAACTGGAGCAGATAAAGAAGTTGCTCAAATGCTTAGAAAAAGTAAAAAACCAATAGTTTTAGTTGTAAATAAAGTTGACTCATTAAAAGAAGAAGATAACGCATGGGAATTCTATAACTTAGGAATAGGTGACCCAGTTACAATTTCAGCTTCACAAGGTTTAGGTCTTGGAGATATGCTTGATAGGGTTGTAGAACACTTTAAAACTATTGGAGAAGATGAGGAAGAAGATGAATACATAAAGATTGCTATGCTTGGAAAACCAAACGTAGGAAAGTCTTCTTTAATTAATAAACTTTTAGGTGAAGATAGAGTTATTGTATCAGACGTTCCTGGTACAACTAGAGATGCAATTGATAGTTACTTAGAAACTGATATAGGTAAGTTTACTTTAATAGATACAGCTGGTCTTAGAAGAAAAAGTAAAGTAAAAGAAGAAATAGAAAGATACTCAGTAATTAGAACATATACCGCTATTGAAAGAGCTGATGTATGTATACTTATGGTCGATGCTCAAGAAGGAGTAACAGATCAAGATGAAAAGATAATTGGATATGCCCATGAACTTAAAAAAGCAATAATGGTTATAGTTAACAAGTGGGATTTAATTGAGAAAGATGACAAGACTATGGCTAACTACCAAAAAGATTTAATGGCAAACTTAAAGTTTATGTCATATGCTCAATACCTATTTATTTCAGCTTTAACTGGTCAAAGGGTTCATAAGGTATTAGAAGTTGCAAAATATTGCTACGATAATTACTCTAAGAGAATTTCTACAGGTATATTAAATGAAGTTATAAATAAAGCAGTTCTTATGAAAGAGCCGCCAGTTGTTGGTTTAAAGAGATTGAAAATATTCTATGCTACTCAAGTTGCATCAAAACCACCAAAGTTTATTTTCTTTGTAAATGATAGTAATGCTTCTCACTTCTCATATGAAAGATATCTTGAAAATCAGTTAAGAGAAAGTTTTGACTTTAAAGGAACTGGAATAGAGATAGAATACAGAGAAAGGAAGGAATAGTTATGGAGAAGGTTGCTTTTCTTGGAGGAGGTAGCTTTGGAACAGCTCTAGCTACAGTAATAGCCAATAAAGGCTATAACGTAAATTTTTGGCTAAGAAATGAAAAAATAGCACAAGAAATCAATCAAAACCGAACTAATGAGAAATATTTAAAAGGTGTAAAGATTCCAACTAATGTTAAAGCCACTTGTGATTTAAAAGAGGCTTTAACAGATGTTAAGTATATAGTTCTTACAATACCTTCATCATCTATTAGAAATGTTTGTGAGCAAATAAGGGAATATATAAATGATGATAGTGTTATAATTTCACTAGCAAAAGGTATAGAAGATGGCACGAATTTAAGACTTTCAGAGGTAATTGAACAAGTTTTAGATAAAAAGCCAGTAGTTTTATCCGGTCCATCTCATGCAGAGGAAGTAGCAGCATTAATACCTACTACAATAGTATCTTCAAGCAAAGATATGAAGCTTGCTGAAGAAGTTCAAGAACTGTTTATGACACCAACCTTAAGAATTTATACAAATGAAGACTTAATTGGTGTGGAAGTTGGGGGAGCAGTTAAAAATATCATTGCAGTTGCAGCTGGTATCCTTGATGGAATAGGGTATGGTGATAATACAAAGGCTGCTCTTATGACTAGAGGTATGAAAGAAATTTCTAGAGTCGGAATTAAGCTAGGTGGTAAGGAAGAAACTTTCTATGGGTTGACAGGCATGGGAGACTTAATAGTTACCTGTACATCAATGCATTCAAGAAATAGAAAAGCTGGTATTTTATTTGGAAAAGGTAAAAAACTAGATGAGGTTTTAAAGGAAGTTGGAATGGTAGTTGAGGGGGTAAAAGCTTGTCACGCATTCTATACTTTAAAGGAATCCTTAGGTGTAAGCATGCCAATAACAGATGTACTTTACAAATTTATATTTGAAGAAAAAGATCCAATTAAAGCTATTGAAGAGCTTATGCAAAGAGATAAAAAAAGCGAAAGCTATTAATATAAACTCCAGAAGGAAAAAGTTTAGTTCCTCTGGAGTTTTATTTATTGTTATAAATTCTTCTGAAAACAGATTGCTTCAGGATTATTAGCATATTTACCATAGTTCTCTATTTGGATATAATTATTTTTCCTATAAAAGTTTACTGCAGCTTTATTGGTTACTCTAGTTTCAAGTAATAAAAAGTTATATCCCATATTTCTAGCCTCTGTTTCTAAATGTTTTAGAATTATTGTTCCAATTCCCGTATCTTTAACCATAGCAAACATTCTTTTAACTTCAGCAGAGTATTGACTAATTGGGCGAAAAGCTCCACAGCCTATAGCTTGTCCAGAATCATCATAGGCTATTACAAATAATGAACGAGGAACAAGCACATCATTTGGATCAAAAGAGTTTTTCCCACTAGCTCCAGTTATATTTTCTAAACTTTTAGATAGCTCATCCATTAACATAATTGCATCAACGTCTTTTGGACTTTTCTTTATTATTTTCATATTTCATACCCCAACTCACAAAAATATTAATAACTTTAAGAATATAAACATAATTATACTATAAATAAAAGAAAAAACACCCAGAACATGTATCAAAGTTACTAAAAATGTTATTTGTTCAGTACCTAAATCCATATAAATAATTTATAAAATCAGTATACTTTTTGTTGCTCATTAATATATATATATTGTTAATAATATTTTAGGAGGATTAGCTTGGAGGATTTTAATATCTATAAGGATATAGCAGAAAGAACCCAAGGGGATATATACGTTGGGGTAGTAGGACCTGTAAGAACTGGTAAGTCTACATTCATAAAGAGATTTATGGACCTTATGGTTATTCCTAATATCGAAAATACTTATAAAAAAGAAAGAGCTAAAGATGAATTACCTCAAAGTGGTTCAGGGAAGACAATTCATACTACAGAACCTAAATTCGTACCAAATGAAGCTGTAGATATAACAATTGAAGAAGACTTAAAGCTTAAAGTGAGATTAGTTGATTGTGTTGGTTACATTGTAAAAGGAGCACTAGGATATATGGAGGAGGATACACCTAAAATGGTTCACACTCCTTGGTATGACAATGAAATTCCTTTTGAAGATGCGGCAGAAATTGGCACAAGAAAAGTAATAACTGATCATTCTACTATAGGCTTAGTAGTAACAACTGATGGCTCAATAACTGGTATTTCAAGAGAAGACTATGTTGAAGCTGAAGAAAGGGTTATAGATGAACTTAAATCTATAAATAAACCTTTTATAATTGTACTTAATACTATAAATCCAAATTCAACTGAAACAAAAGAATTAAGAAAGAGCATGGAGTTAAAATACAATGTATCTGTTCAAATATTAGATGTTCAAAAAATGGATGAGAGTTCAATTCAAAAATTATTTAAACAAGTACTTAAAGAATTCCCTGTTAAAGAAATAAACATAGATATGCCGGAATGGATTGAAAAACTTGATGGTTCTCATTGGCTAAAGGCAAACTTTATAAACATAATCAGATCAATGTGTGAGAACATATATAAAGTTAGAGATATAAAAGGGTGTTTAGATAGTACCTCAGGAGAAGATTACTATGCACAAAGTGATATTTCAGAAATGAATTTAGGTGACGGTAGTGCAAAGATAATGATGAAACCTAAGGATGGAGTATTCTATAAAATACTTAGCGAATTATGTGACACAGAAATAAAATCAGATTCTCATCTAATGGAATTAATAAAGGAATTACACTTAGCTAAGGTTGAATACGATAAAGTATCACAAGCCTTAGAAGATGTAAAGAACACTGGATATGGACTAGTAGCACCTCAATTAACTGAAATGAAATTTGAGGAACCTGAAATTGTTAAGCAAGGATCAAAATATGGAGTGAAATTAAAGGCTAGCGCTCCAAGCTTGCATTTAATTAAGGCTGATATTGAAACAGAAATATCACCAATTATGGGTTCTGAAAAGGAAACTGAGGAGCTTATGAAATCTCTATTAAACCAATTTGAGAATGATCCATCAAAGTTATGGCAAAGTAATATGTTTGGTAAATCTCTAGAAGTTTTAGTTAAAGAGGGCTTACAAAATAAACTATATAAAATGCCAGAGGATGTACAAGTTAAAATTCAAAAAACTCTACAAAAAATAATCAATGAGGGCAATGGCGGATTAATCTGCATAATTTTATAGCTAAATGCTAATTAATATAGGCCTTAAGGTGAGTTTTAAATAGCTTTATGGCCTATTAATTTTTTAGGAGGATACTATGCCAGATAAAGGGAAAAGCAAAAGTGGTTCAGGTAAGAATAATAAAAATACTAAGACCACTAAGAATTCAAAAAATGATACAAAAAAGCAAACAAATAAGAATCAAGAAAAGAAGAAAAAGTAGGTTTTGTAAATTGATTTAACTGGAAATTTGGTATATAATATGCTGGTAATGATGTCTGGGTATAGCGCAGATGGTAGCGTACAAGACTGGGGGTCTTGGGGTCGCGGGTTCAAGTCCCGCTACTCAGACCAAAATTGGCATTTAACCCTGCAAACATGGAGTTTGCAGGGTTCTTTGTTTTTCTTAGAAATATTCAAAAGTGGACAAAAAGGTGCCGAAATTTTTATTTGGTCAAAAAACAAGTACATTACTTCAATGTTTTCAATTTTTGAAAAGTATATAAGTATGCGTAGATATATAATAATTGTATACTTATGCTGCAATTATATAGATAAAAAATGATAGTATAGAAGAGGTGTATATTATGATTTGTGATTATCATGTGCATTCAAACTTTAGTGATGATTCTGAATACATTATGGAAAAGGTCATTATTGATGCAATAAAAATGGGAATAGGTGAAATTTGTTTTACGGATCATGTTGATTATGGTATTAAGGTAGATTGGGAACAATCAGATAAGATTAAGTATGATGGAAATACGTCTATTCATAATGTAAACTATCCTTTATACTTTAAAGAAATTGAAAGATTACAGAACAAATATTGTAGTGATATTAAAATAAAAAAGGGCCTTGAGTTTGGGATACAAATGCACACAATTCCGTGTTTTCAAAAAATATTTAATTTATATCCAATGGATTTTGTTATTTTATCAATTCATCAAATTAATGATAAGGAATTTTGGACTAATGAATTTCAAAAAGGAAAAACAGAGAAAGAATATTATGATGAATATTACCAAGCAATGTATGATATAATACAAAACTATCATAATTATAGTGTCATTGGTCATATTGATTTAATACGAAGATATGATAACAAAGATGATTTTCCTTTTAAGAATAATAAAGAGATTATCACACAAATTCTTAAATATATCATTAAAGATGGCAAAGGAATTGAAATAAATACAAGCTCTCATAGATATAAACTGGATGATTTAACACCATCACATGAAATACTAAAAATCTATAAAGAATTAGGCGGAAAGATCATTACGATTGGTAGTGATAGTCATGTACATGAAGATTTAGGAGCATATATTAAAGAAACGAGATTAGAATTAAAAAAACTTGGATTCAAATATTATTGCACTTTTAAAGATATGAAGCCAATTTACCATGAATTGTAGGATAAATATAGATTGGTTGACAATTCCTAGAGACAAAAGCCCTGCAAACATGATAGTTTGCAGGGCTTTTGTCTTTTGATGGAATATTAAAAGTTAGAATGTGTTTATATTAATGGTATAGAGATAATACACAATATTTATTTAATAGTAAGTAATAAATATAAAAATATGCAGTGATTATAGGTTCAATAAATTCTATATTAGCAATTTATTGAACAGGAGAAAAAGATATCTCACCTGTGCCGACTATTATCATAAGATCACCATTTTTAATAGGACCCAATTTTACAATTTCATTTGGATTAATAGTTCTTAATAGTACTTTTTGATTTCCATCTGAATCAAGCACAATCACTGTAACTGGTGCATCAGGAGTTGTAAGTTTTGATGTAACAAATTTTCCTGAATACTGAGAGATATCATAGATACCTTGTTTATAAGTGTTTGCGATAGGTGGTGGTTGAACCTGAGCTCTCGGAAACTCAACAAATGTAAATATTGATATCAAAAAAAATAATAAAAATTTCTTTATATTCATAGGAACACCTCCATTGTAATAGTATTTTAATTTTTAAATCTCAATATTCACTTTATTTGCAATTAAAAAATAATAACATCTAATTTGCTGAAATATAATTTCATATATGTTAAGATTATTTATAGCTTTTAGTTATTGGAGGAATTGACATGAAAATAGGTTTTTTTGACTCGGGTATAGGTGGTATGACTGTATTGTATGATACTTTAAAGATCCTACCTAATGAAGATTACATATATTACTCAGATACTATAAATGTTCCATATGGGCCAAAGCCAAAAGAAGAAGTTAAAAAATATATTTTGAATGCAGTGGATTTTATTATTAAGCAGGGGGTTAAGGCTGTAGTTATTGCATGTAATACAGCAACAAGTGTAGCAATTGAAGAACTGAGGGCTAAATATGACATCCCAATAATCGGAATGGAGCCTGCAGTAAAGCCAGCAGTTGAAAATAATAAAGATATAAATAAGCGAGTTTTGGTAACAGCTACAGAATTAACTATAAAAGAAGAAAGACTACAGAATCTTATTAGTAAATTAGATAACGAACATGTTGTAGACTTATTGCCACTTCCGGGATTAGTTAAATTTTCTGAAAGGCTTGAATTTAGTGATGAAATTGTACTACCTTATCTTAAAGAAGAACTAAATAAATATGATATAAAAAACTATGAAACTATTGTTTTAGGATGTACTCATTTCTCATACTATAAAGATATGTTTAAGAAGTTAGCTACGCCACAGGTTAATATTATAGATGGAAATTACGGTACTGCTAAAAACTTAAAAAGGATTTTGAAAGAAACGAATTCTTTAAGTAACGGCAACGGAAATATTTTATTCTATAATTCTGGAGTAAAGGTTGAAGATAAAATTGAATTAGCTAGATATGATAAGCTATTTAAAAGACTTCATGATATAAATAAATCAATTTAAAGTATTTTTACATTTGGAGGAATAAACCTTATGGAAGAACTTAGAATTAAAGAATGTAATTTAGATGATATAGAAAAAGTAAAATATATTAGTGAAAAAACATTTTATGAAACCTTTTCTAATGAGAATACTAAAGAAGATATGGATAATTATCTGAAAGAGAATTTTTCTTATGAGCAGTTAGAAAGTGAAATCAAGAATAATTCTTCAAGATTTTATATAGTTCAAAATAGCGAAGAAGTAGTTGCCTACATGAAGCTTAATTTTGATAAATCGCAAACAGAGACTGGGCATCCTAATACTATTGAAGTTCAAAGAATATATGTATTACAAGATTATAAAAGCAAAAAGATCGGTAAAAGATTAATGCAAAAAGCAATAGAAGTTGGGATAGAAAATAATATAAATTATATTTGGTTAGGTGTTTGGGAACACAACTTAAATGCCATAAGATTTTATGAGAAACTAGGACTTGAAAAATTTGATACACATATTTTCAAGTTAGGTGATGATGAACAGACAGATAATTTAATGAAATTAATATTGTAATTTTACTTATTATAAAATCTATGATAATATTTATCTGTAAACAAAATATTATATTTTAAAGTTTTATAGGGTTCCGCAGTTTTAAATTAATCACTGGACTGGTCCAAGATAAAACGTACAGTTTAACTGTATTCACGGAAGGATAAAAGCCTGGGAGATATATTTATATCGCCTTGGCTTTTCTTATTTTTATAGTGAAAAGGAGAGTGAAAATTATGAAATGGTTATTTTTAATTTTAGCAGGTATGTTTGAAGTATGGTGGGCTATAGGGCTCAAATATTCACAAGGATTTACAAAGTTTATTCCAAGTGTTCTGACTGTTGCTGGGATGATAGCAAGTTTCTATTTTCTATCATTAGCATTAAAGAATATTCCCTTGGGAACAGCATATGCAATTTGGACTGGTATAGGTACAGTTGGTACTGTAATTTTAGGAATAATACTATTTAAAGAGCCTTTTGAAATTATTAGGTTAATTTGTATTGGGTTTATTATAGTAGGGATAGTAGGATTAAAGATTGTATCTCCAAATTAATTAGGCTAATTTATAAATATTTAAAAAACCCTTAATCTTAGGATTCATTAAGAATAAAAGGAATAGTTTACATATATATATGTAGTGATTGTATTATTGGGTGAGATATGTATCTTTTTTAAAAGCCATATGATTTTTAGTGGAGGGCGAATAATGAAAAACAAATTAACTTCTCTAGTTGTTACTATTATGATAATAATTACTAACATAGTCGTGGGAACTAAGATGATAAGTGCTAATGCACAAACTATTACTAGCAAAAGATTAAGTGGTTCAGAAAGAATTGAAACCTCATTAGCAATAGCAAATGACTATAATAGTGGAATCCTTGAGAATGTAGTTTTAGCAACTGCATACGACTTTCCAGATGCTTTAACTGGAAGTGTATTAGGTGCAAAGTTAAAAGCACCAATATTACTTGCAGGGAAAGAACCAAAAGATTGCCAAAAGACTTTAGATTATGTAAAAGCACACCTCTCAAAAAGCGGGGGAATATATATTCTAGGTGGAAATGGAGTTATTGGGGATTCAATAATAACTTACTTAAAATCAAAAGGATTTAATAATTTTGTTAGATTAGGTGGCAGCACTAGACATGAAACAGCAAAGTTAATTGATGAATCTATAGGCGTTAAAGTAGGAACACCAGTATTTATTGCTATAGATGATAACTTTCCAGATGCATTAAGTGTATCTTCAGTAGCTGGTATTAAACAATATCCAATACTATTAACGTTAAAAAATAGCTTGCCTCAGGCTACAATAGATCTTCTTAATACTATTAAACCATCAAAGGTCTATATTGTTGGTGGAACAGGAGTTATAACAGAAGATGTCAGATCTCAAATAAAAACTCAATTAGGATTACAAGATAGTTCAATTGTTAGACTTTCAGGTAGTGATAGATATGATACTTCACTGGCAGTTGCTAAAGAATTCAATTTAAGTACAAGTAATGCAGTTATAGCAACAGGTGAAGACTTCCCAGATGCACTATCAGGAAGTGTACTAGCTGTAAAATATAATGCACCAATTGTACTCGTATCAAATGATATTCCTAAACAAAAAGATTATCTATATTCACAAGGAATAAACAATATCCTAATATTAGGTGGAAATGGAGTAGTATCACTTGCCACAGAAGATATACTAAAAGATAATAATCCATCATTAGGAAATATTCAAGCTAATATAGTAAATGGAGGTTCTGCAGTTAGGCAAGGTGACTGGATTTATTATGCTGGGGCTGACTACGCAATTTATAAAATAAAATCTGATGGAAGTTATAAAACAAGATTAGTTACAGCAAACGCCCTAGATTTAAACATAAAAGGAGATTGGCTGTATTATATTGCAGATGACCATATATCTAAGATAAAGACTGATGGGACAAATAACCAAAGAATATCGGATAGAAAAGTAGTAAATAAGATGATTATCGTTGGTGACATTATATATGTAGAAGAAGAATATGGTGGTGGAATGACATTATTAACGCTTGATGGAAGTTGTATTGGTGTCCAGTGGGGAAATGGGAGAGATTTCATAGTCTCTGGAGAAAATTTTTACTTTAATAATATGGGTGATTTTGAAGACTATATATATGTATCTGGACCTGAGACTAAACAACTAAATAACGAACATTCCTATAATCTTAATTTATATGATGATAGAATATACTTTACAAATTCAGATCATTATATTATTAGAATAAACACTGATGGGAGTAATAGAACTCAAATAGGAACAGATAAAGCAGAAAATCTATTAGTTACTGAAGGATGGATTTACTATAGCAATAAAAGTGATAATTATAAATTATATAAAATGAAACTAGATGGAAGTTCTAAAACTAAAATAAGTGATAAAACTATAGAAGCATTTAATATAGTTGGAGACTTAGTTAAATTTAATGAAAATGGAGAAACTAAATTTATAAAGAAGTAAATCTAGGTATTTTTAACCCCTTTGAACAAATGAGTTCATAGGGGTTTTATTCTATTTTTATAAGGCCTTTTCCTATAATAACAATTTTATAATCGGGTTTCATAGGTGGCAATTTAAATTTTAGAGAGTTAGGGCTTAATTCATTAGATGTAAGTATTTCTTTAGTCCCATCTATTATATCTACAACAGCAGTTTCTGTAGGTGAAATGTTTTGAAATTCATATTCATTCTTTGATGGAAGGGATAAATCTGAAAATTTATATATGCCTTCTTTAAGCACAGCATGTGCATATGCAGGTTCTAAACAGAAAATGTTTATAAACAGACATAAAAATAAAATAAATAATAAAGTAAATTTTTTCATTTTAAACCTCCTTTAAATTATATCATGAAATATAGACCATTCCATCACCGACAATCATGAGTTTATATGAATCTTTAAGAGGTGTTAATTTATATTTATCTGAGTTCGGTTCTAGTTGAATACATTGGATTCTATGTTGATTTTCATCATAAATAGCAATATAAATGCTTTTACTAGAAACATTTTGAACATAATAAATATTATTTGGAGAAAAATTAAAATCAGATACTTTATAAACACCCTCTTTAAAGGTGTTTGTAGTTATAGCAGAAACAGGAGTTGTTTTTAAAAAAATTAATAAAATAAATAAAATAGATATAATAAGAGCACAAAATTTTTTCATCTAGCCTACCACCTTTCAAGCATATTATGAGCAAAATACTTCATAATATACTTTTATCTTTTCTTATATATATCTTTTAATTAGTTGATGTAAGCTATATACTAAATATAAGTTTTATAAACTTTTGAAATAACTGCTATATAGCTAATTAAGGAGGCTTTAGATGGATCATATAAGTTTTACTCCATTTCCTGTGTTAGAAACTGAAAGACTTTTATTAAGAAGAGTAGAAAGATCAGATGCTAAATATATATTTAGACTTCGTTCTGATGAAACATATTGCAAGTTTACTGGAATTAAAAAGTACAAGGATATTAATGAAGCTATAAAATACATAGATAGAATTCATAAGGATATTGAAAGTAAAGAATGTATCTTATGGTCAATTTGCAGTAAAGATACAAATGAATTTATTGGAGGTATTAGCTTATGGGATATTAAAGAAGAAGAGAAACAATCAGAAATAGGATATGATCTTCTACCTGAATTTAGAGGAGAAGGATATATTCAAGAAGCAATCAAAGTAGTAATAAGCTATGCATTTAATGAATTGAACTTTCGTAAAATAGTAGCTAAAGAAGTTAGAACAGAAAATATTAAATCAATGAAAGTTTTAGAAGAAAGTGGATTTGAAGTTATTAAGAAATATGAAGTTGTAACTGAAGATGGTAATGAAGAAGAGAGGGCAGATCATTCATTATTAAAAAATAGATTTTAATTTGTTAACTAAATTTCTAAAGCAAAATTAGTATGAAAATATAAAAGAGTACCTTTATATATGAGGTACTCTTTTCGTATTTATATAAATAATTACTGAAAAAAATATTTGATACTGAGCACCATGGATGTCTGGTATGTAGAATTAATGAATAATAAGCAAGGATACAAAGTGCATTATAAGCATAAACAAAAAACACATGAGGAGAAAGGGGAAATCAATGGATATGAGAGATTTGTTATATAAATGTTTAGAGTGTGATAAACAAGAGATTGTTAGGGCAGATAATCATATAAAGGATGGAAGAAGATGCAGGATTTGTAAAGGAAGATTAGAACAAGTTGGATATTTAGGATTAGATTTAGCAAAGGAAGCAAATAAAAGCTCAACTCCTTATACCCAAAGGGTGAAAAAGTCAAATAATTCAAAGCTTTAGAAGATTGGATAAAAAGGTAGTTTTATAAACTACCTTTTATTATTTAATTGCAGTTCCTAGTAAAAACCAAGGAAGTGGATTAAATCCGTAGTTATAGTACATATACGGATTATAATATGGGTAATAGTTGTAATAAGGATAATAACCGTAATAAAAATAAGGTGTACGAGAATAATTTCCCATTGGCATATTATAAGTTCCAATCTGAGTTCCAGGATACATATTACTATATGGATACTGCATAGGTACATTCATAGGTTGTTGCATATTTTGCATACTTTGCATATTATAAGGATTTTGCATGTATGGTGTTGTATATTGCTTATTAGTTTTATTCTTTTTATCCTCTTCATGCATACCTTCTGGATTAGCAGGAGGAATTATAACTTCTTGAGGATAGTTTTGAGGATAGAATAGAGGATTATTCATTACTTTCTCCATTAAAATTTATCACAATACTGATATATGTTTTTAATCCATAAATGTGAAACCTAAATTAGTTAATAAACATTTTTTTATCTCTTCAAAGCCAATAACGGTTTATGGATATTTTCAATATCCTCTTCAGTAAGCTCATTAAAGCTTTCTAACTTTGCACAGATATTTTAATAGCTGCATCATTATAGCTTATACTATTCTTCTTTAGAAAGAAGGGTGAAATTGTTCCTGTAAGCATGCTTAAAAATCCAATTCAAACTAACATACTAATTTTTAAAAAATAATGGAAAATTTAACTCTATTAATAATGATTATTTCTTCATGATGTGGTAGAATTTATGTATAAATTTAAATATGAATTATAAGGAGGGATGCATATTATTAGTTCATTATTCATAAACGCAACTATAATTATTTCATTTCTATACTTAGGTAGCCAAATACTTAAAAGTGAAAACTTTATTAAGAATATTAGTATTAAAGATAAAACTTTACTAGGAATTCTATGTGGACTAGCTGGATGTATTTTAATATTCTATAGCATCCATACTTATAATAACGTTCTAATAGATTTAAGAGTAATATCCGTATTGATTGCAGCTTTTTACGGTGGATATATTTCAAGCATTATAGCAACTTTTATAATTGTATTTTTTAGAATAGGATACTATGGAATAACTTATATATCAGTTATAGCATCAATATCGCTTTTTATAATATCAATTATTTTTTCTTATATATCTAAAACTAGACTTAGTTTTATAAAGAAATATATAATTATGTCACTTGTAAATATTATATATGGGGTAATTTTATATTCAGTATTAGTGGATGATTCAAAAGTTCTATCCAAGGTTAACTTTAGTTTTACAATATCAACAATTATAGTTTCAATCATAGTATATTATACGTTAAAATACATTTCTAAAACTAATGAACTATATAGAAGGCTTAGATTAGAATCCACTAAGGATTATCTTACAGGTCTTAATAATGTTAGGGAATTTGACAAGTTATTGAATATGCATATAAATAGTGCAGTTGAAAAAAATGAAAACATATCAATTCTTATGATAGATATAGATTTCTTTAAGCATATTAATGATACATATGGACATTCCTCAGGGGATTTAATTTTAAAACAACTTTCAAATTTATTGGTTAAATCTTGTAGAAGTTTCGATATAGTGTCTCGTAATGGTGGAGAAGAGTTTACTACTATTTTACTAGATTGTGATTATGAACATGCCTTTAATATAGCTGAAAGAATGAGAAAAGCAGTAGAAGAATATGTTTTTATAATAGAAAATAATAAAGAAATACATATAACTGTTTCTATAGGAGTAGGTACTTATCCTTATCCTACAGGAGAAATTAACACTATTTTAAAAGTTGCAGATGATGCACTATATAATGCAAAACGTTTAGGAAGAAATAAAGTTTGTTAATAATGAAAGCCTCATCTATTGGATAGGTGAGGCTTTTTATTATTTATTGATATCTTAATATCTTTTTACAAAAGATAAATTTTCAGTATATCTATCTGAATCAATATCTTTAACTATTTCCTCATAATTTTCATGAAGATATTTTGTAACTTCATCAACAGGTTTTTCATTATAAAGCTTATTCAAGCTTAATGGATCGAGAATAGTAACATTATTTGATTTAAGGGTGTTAAATATTATAGGAAGCTGCTCAAAGTCAGAGCATTCAAATGAATATATTGTATTATCTTTCTGCTTTATCTCTATAAACAATTTAAGGAAAGTTGCCGGAAAACCTCCAAAAACTGTGTTTAATTTTCTAAGTATACCAAGCTCTACAGATGATATGTCTTTATAAGTTATGGTTTTAATAGTTTTGATACCTTTTTCAATCATAAAAGAACTTAATTCACGGTGTTTTAAAATTATTTCCTCTTGAGTAAATTCACAAATACAAGTTGCAAATGTTGTAGATGAAAGCTTTGGATAACGTTCTCCATTAATCTCAACAATAGTTGCCACCGTTCCGCTTTTTAATGACTCATCTAAGTTTTCTAAATGACTAATGAACTCTTGAGCGTGTGTTTTTTCACTCATAATAAATATCCCCTTTATAATATATTTAACATTGATTATCATGTATATAATTATAACAGGGTTGGGTATAATTGTAAATATAAATAGTATAAAATACCATATAATTTATTTATCAATACCTCTTACTCTGGTTAAGCATTTATAATAAAGTTTTGAGTTGTTGGAAAACTAATAATAATAATAAGCTTGGCATAACTGAGGTGGAAATATGGATTTTAATCAATTAAAGAACTATAGTGATAAAAATAAATATATTTTAAGTACTATTCCAAAAGCAACAGAGGATTATATTTCAGCAAGATGCTTAATAATTAATGGAATTTTAAATAATGGGCTTATATTAGTGAAAGAAGCAATCGATAAATATCTTAAGGCATATATTTGGATAAATGATGAAAATTTTGATCCTAGAGGAAAAAAATTCACCTTGGAGGAATTAGTGGAAAATGCTAAGAAAAATGGGTTAGATTTAGCAATTTACACTGGATTAATAAGAAAAATTTCTGAGTTTTATAAATTAAGATATACAGATAATTTATTTAAACTTAAAGAGTATAAAGCAGAGGAACTTTATGAAATCGATTCATTAATTATATATCTAAATAACAGCTTAAAGTTACCACCTGAAATTAAATTTAGAATTTTAGGAATAGAGCATTATATTTCATTTGATTTAGCTAATTCGATTGAAATACCTAAAAATCATTATTTGAAATGGCTTGAGGAGAACAATAAACCTGTTAAGGGGTTAGCTAAAAAACTAGAGCCGGAGTATTTTGCATTCAAAAGATCTCTAACACCATAGCCTATTATTATATGTTAGAATCATATTACATACAAAATACATTACAGTTTAATTATTTGTTATTTAAATGGAGGGGAATATGGAAGTTTATGTTGGAAGGCAACCCATATTTGACAATAAAAATAAGGTGGTTGCATATGAACTTTTATTTAGAAATAGTTTGGGAAATGAATATAGTGAAGAAGATGGAGAAAGAGCTACCTTGGAAGTAATTTTAAATACTTTTTATACTCTTGGATCTAATGAGGTAACAGAAGGTAAGAAAGCATTTATTAATTTTACTGAAAAAATGATGCATACGAATATTTTTTTAATTATTTCCCCTGATAAAGTCGCAGTAGAAATTTTAGAGAGTGTTGAACCTACAAAAGAAGTAATTGAGATATGTAAGCATCTTAAGGAATTGGGTTATATTATTGCGTTAGATGACTTTATATATGATGATAAATATAAAGAATTAATTAACTATGCAGATATTGTAAAGGTTGATTTTAGAGCTACTGGTCCAATAGGGAGAAAAGAAATTATCAAAAAAGTATCTAATCCAAGAGTGAAGTTTTTAGCGGAGAAGGTAGAGACTCATGAAGAATATAAAGAAGCTCTTAACCTTGGATATGATTTTTTTCAAGGATACTTTTTTAGTAAGCCTCAAATATTAGTAGGAAAGGATATTACGGAATCTGATTATGCTACAATTAATATTATGAATGAGCTTAATAGCAATTCTTTCAATATAAATACAATTGAAAAGATTATATTATCAGACGTCGCTCTTTCTTTTAAACTTTTAAAGTATATAAATTCTGCAGCCTTTGGTCTTGTTTCAAAAATTAATACAATAAGAAGTGCTTTAAATCTTTTAGGAGAGAAGGAAATAAAAAAATGGCTTCATTTTGCTTTATTAAGGGGAATAAACGAAAATAAGCCTAGTGAACTATATAATACAGCTCTTATTAGAGCAAAATTTAGTGAAAGTATTGCTCAATTAATTAATAGAGAAGAATTGTCTTATGATTCATATCTTATAGGAATGTTCTCACTACTTGATGCTATTTTCGATAAACCTATGAAGTATATATTGGACAAAATCGCTATAAGTGACCATATTAAAGGCGTTTTACTTGGACAAAAGTCTTTGCAAAATGATATATTATCACTAGTAATAGCCTATGAATGTGGTGCTTGGGAGAAAGTTGATTCATTAGTAAAGGAATTTAATATTAAAGAAAAGGAACTTACAAGTGCTTATTTAAATTCTATTAAATGGGTAAATGATTTTAATATATAAAAAAGTTTTGTAGAAAGGACTAAAATCATTTCTACAAAACTTTTAAAACTTAAGTAAACTAATTATAATAAAGGGACATAAATTCAACTAATAACTTATTTATGTAAAAATAAATTAAGTTTCCTATAAAAACCCTATATTATTTAAAAACAACGTATTTCTTATTAATTGAAACTAGGTTGAAAATAAATGCTAGTACAGGTGATATAATAAGAAGTAAGAAAAATCTCACGTCTTTAGTAAAGAAAATAGCACTACCTGCAATTAGAGTACATAAACCATAGCACACTCTTTGATAAAAGAGAATGGTATTATATTCTGCTTTTTTCATAACCTTGTAATTGCCCTTCTTAGGAAGTGGCATATTTTTTTTGTTTATGATAGCGTTAGATATTTGAGCAATACCAGCTATCAATAAAATTAAACTAACTATAGTTATCATTGTTACCCTCCAAACAAATATTATCCTTAGTTAATTATATGTTAATATAAAAAATTTTAAAAGAAAAAATATTTTTGATACATTTTATTTGGGCTTTTGTGATAGAATTAATTAAAATTATTATAAATTTGTTATAGGAGGATAAATATATAATGAAAAAAGTAGCAGTTGTTTTTAATGGTGGAACCATTTCGATGAAAGTAGATGAAAGAATTAAAGCAGCAGTTCCATCCTTAACAGGTGAAGAAATTATGTCTATGGTTACAGGAATTGAGGAGTTTGCAAAGTTAGAAACTTATACATTTTCCTCCTTACCTTCGCCACATATGACTCCAAATATGATGCTTCAGCTTGCAAAATTTATTGAAGACTTACTTAAAAAAGAGGACATTGATGGTGTTGTAGTAACTCACGGTACAGATACCTTAGAGGAAACTGCATATCTTTTAGATTTAGCTATTGCATCAAAAAAGCCTGTTGTAATTACAGGTTCAATGAGAAGTAGTTCAGAACTAGGATATGATGGTCCATCTAATCTAGCTGCATCAATATGTACTGCAATTTCTGAAGAAGCAAGAGGAAGAGGGGTTTTAGTTTGTTTAAATGGTGAATTACACACAGCTGCAGAAGTTACTAAAGCAAATTCTATGAGCTTAAATGCATTTAGAACTCCAAACTTTGGACCAATAGGTATAGTTGATGATAATAAAGTTATGTTTTATAGAGATAAAATGAAAGGAAGAACCTTTGAAGTTGATGAAATTGAGGACAGAGTAGCATTGATAAAATGTGCAGCAGGTATGGATTCAAAGCTTATAAAGTTCCTAATTGAATCTGGAGAAAAAGGAATAGTAATTGAAGCTTTAGGTAGAGGAAATGTTCCTCCAGCTATGGTTTCTGGAATTGAATTAGCTATAAAAAATAATATTCCAGTAGTTGTAGTCTCAAGATGTTTTGAAGGTAGAGTGCATGAATCTTATGGATACTTAGGTGGTGGACAACAACTACATGAGATGGGTGTTATATTTGGAGATACTTTACCAGGACAAAAAGCTCGAATCTTACTTATGATGTGCTTAAGTATTACAAAAAGAATAGAAACCATCCGAGGATATTTTGAAAAATAATTTGTAAACATTTTGTTAACAAACCATTGACCTACAAAATTAATTATATTATATTTTTTGTATGACATAATTAATTTAAGGGGGAGTATTAAATGGCAAAAAGTATGACTGGATTCGGAAGAGCCACTAGTAAAGAAGGTAGTGAAAGAATTTTTACTGTAGAGATGAAGAGTGTAAATCACAGATATCTTGATTTAAACATAAGAATGCCAAAATCTATGATAAGCTTTGAGGATAAAATTAGAAGATGTATCTCTAAAAAGATTAATAGAGGCAAGATAGATATTTTCATTAACTTGAAAGATTATCATAAGGGAGATCAGGTTACAAGATTTAATGAAACCCTAGCTGATAGCTACTATAATTCATTACTAGAAATTGAAAAAAGATATCCAGTTAAAAATGATATATCCCTTTCCTTAATAGCTAGATTCCCAGAAGTTATCACAATAGAAGAAAAGGAACAAAATCTACAAGAACTTTGGACAGAACTAGAACCTTTAATCAATGAAGCAGTTGATGTTATGGTAGAAATGAGAGAAGTTGAAGGCTTAAAGTTAAAGGAAGACATTTTAGTTAAATGTAATGAAATTAAAGAAAATGTTAAAATAATAGAAGCAGCTTCACACAAGCTTGTAGATAACTATAAGATAAAATTAGAAGAAAGAATTAAAGAATTAACTTCTAATATGGATATTGATCCAAATAGAATTGCTACAGAAATAGCAATATTTGCAGATAAATCTGCAGTGGATGAAGAAATCACTAGACTATATTCACATTTAAATCAAATTTCAAGCACATTTTCACTAAATGAGCCAATTGGAAGAAAGATGGATTTTATAATTCAAGAGTTAAATAGAGAAGCTAATACTATTGCTTCAAAGTCATATGATATAGATATTACTAACATTGTTATTAATATAAAGAATACTATTGAAAAAATAAGAGAACAAATTCAAAACATCGAGTAATCAGGAGGAGAGAGATGGGAATAAAACTAATTAACATAGGTTTTGGTAATATTGTTTCAGCTAACAGATTAGTTGCAATAGTAAGTCCAGAATCTGCGCCAATCAAAAGAATAATTCAAGAAGCTAGGGACAGAGGTATGCTTATTGACGCTACATATGGAAGAAGAACAAGAGCAGTTATTATAACTGATTCAGATCATGTAATTCTTTCAGCTGTTCAGCCTGAAACTGTTGCACATAGATTATCAGCCAAAGACGAAATAATTGATGAGGTTGATGAATAATGGAGGAACATAACAGAGGATTGCTTATAGTGATTTCAGGACCATCAGGAGCTGGTAAAGGCACAATTTGTAAAGCGTTATTAGAAAAAAATGATGACTTATTTATTTCTGTATCAGCAACCACTAGAAATCCTAGAGCAGGAGAAATTGATGGAGTTAACTACTATTTTTTAGATAAAGATAGTTTTAAGGAAAAAATAAATTCTGGTGATTTTCTAGAATATGCTGAAGTATACGGCAATTACTATGGAACTCCTAAATCAAAGGTAGAAGAAATGCTTCTAAGTGGTAAAGATGTTATTTTAGAAATTGATATTCAAGGCGCACTTAAAGTAAAAGAAAATTCTCAAGAGGGTATTTTCGTATTTATTCTTCCTCCATCAATGGAAGAACTAAAGAAAAGAATCATAAAAAGGGGTAGTGAAACTGAGGAATCCCTAATGACTAGATTTAAGTCAGCGTATCAAGAAATTAATTATGTTTCAACATATAATTATGCTGTAGTAAATGACGAAGTTCATGAAGCTGTTAAGAAAATTGAAAGTATTCTTACAGCTGAAAGATGTAGAGTAGATAGAATTAAAGAAAATATATTAGATTCAAAGGAGGGCTTAATTCATGAACAACTCTATGATTAATCCATCAATTGTAGACCTATTAGATAAGGTTGATAACAGATATTCTTTGGTAATTGTTACTTCAAAGAGAGCTAGACAATTAATAGACGGACAAGAGCCACGTGTAGATGTAGATTCTAAGAAACCATTAACAATAGCAATAAATGAAGTTAATGATCTAGAAATAACTTTTGAGCAAGTAAAAGAAGGTTATAAATAAAATGAATAAATATAAAGTACTAATTGGGGTAACTGGTGGTATAGCTGTATATAAAGCACTAGATCTTATTTCCAAATTAAGAAAACATGATATCGAAGTTAAGGTTATTATGACTGAGTCTGCAGAGAAATTTGTAACTCCTCTTAGCTTTCAATCATTAAGTCAAAATATGGTTACAACAGATATGTTTCAAGAACCAAAAGCTTGGGAAATTCAGCATATTTCTTTAGCTAAGTGGCCAGACTTAGTACTTATTGTTCCAGCAACTGCAAATATAATTGGGAAAGTAGCTAATGGTATTTCAGATGATATGTTATCTACTACTATTATGGCAACTAAATCACCTGTGTATTTTGCACCAGCTATGAACACAAATATGTATGAGAATCCAATAGTTCAAGGAAATATTTCAAAACTAAAAGAGTATGGATACGGTTTTATAAATCCAGATAGCGGAAGACTAGCTTGTGGTGATGTAGGAGCAGGAAAGCTTGCGGCTGTAGATGATATACTTGAAGTTACTTTAAGTCTTCTAAATAAAAATGAAGATTTAAAAGGAAAGAAAATACTAATTACTGCAGGACCTACAATTTCACCTATTGATCCTGTTAGATTTATTACGAATAGAAGTTCTGGTAAAATGGGTTATGCAATTGCTGAGGAAGCTAGAGATCGTGGAGCTGAAGTAGTTTTGGTTTCAGGTCCAACAAATATAAAACCGCCTTACGGAATAAAATTCATAAAAGTAAATACTAATGAAGAAATGAAGGATGCTGTTTTAGATAATTTTGTTACAAGTGATATAGTAATTAAGGCAGCTGCTGTAGCTGATTACAAGATTGCTGAATACTCTGATAAGAAAATTAAAAAGGGTGAAGGTAATCTAAATCTTGAATTCACAAGAGATAATGATATACTAAAAATCTTAGGTGAAAAAAAATCAGAAAGTCAAATATTAGTAGGATTTGCTGCTGAAAGTCATGATTTAATTGAAAATGCAAGAAGAAAACTTGCAAATAAAAATCTTGATTTAATTGTAGCAAATGATATAACCTCTAATGAGACTGGCTTTGCATCTGATGATAACAGAGTCATATTTATCACTAAAAGTAATGAAAGTACCGTTTTAGATAAAATGAGTAAGCGTGAAATTAGTAAAAAACTTTTAGATGAAGTAATGAAGATTAGTGAAAATTAAGTACTATAGACTCTCTATGTATTCGTAGGGAGTCTTTTTATAAAGGGTGATTTATTTGTATGCAAAAGTTGTTATAAATAGTGATGCAGTTAGTATTGATAAGCTTTTTACTTATAAGATTCCTGAAGACATTATTCAAAATATTTTCGTGGGTTCAAGAGTCTTAGTACCTTTTGGCATGGGAAATAGAGCCTATGAAGCATTTGTTCTAAGCCTATCTTACGAGCCAGATACTGAATTTAAAAATCTAAAAAGTATTATTAAAGCACTAGATGATAAACCTCTTATAGACGAAAAAGGTATATTATTATTTAATTATTTAGTTAATAATTATTTGTGCAGAAGAATCGAAGCAATTCGTTTAATTATACCTACTGGAGTTATGAGGGGCATTAAGGAAAAAAGCAAGGAAGTAGTCATATTAGGAAAAAATTTAGATGGAAAGTTCAAGGAAAAGGAAGCGTATATTTCTATTATAAATTTCATTTCTATAAATGAAGGTCTATACACAAGAAGTGAATTAATTTCAAAATTCAATCTATCTTCATATATGCTTGGTAAGTTATTAAAGGAAGGATATCTTTCAGTAACTAAAGAAAAAATTGAAAGATACAATGACAAGAATTATAACTTCTACAATTCGTTTGAATTAAATGAAGAACAACGAAAAGCATATGATGAGATAATTAATTCGGATGAAAGATTATTTCTTATAAAGGGTGTTACTGGCAGTGGAAAGACGGAAATTTATATGAAGTTAGTGAAAGAAATGCTCGGTAAAGATAAAACTAGTTTAATATTAGTTCCAGAGATCTCATTAACACCTCAGATGATTGAAAGATTTAAAGGAAGATTTGGAAAAGATGTAGCTGTTTTTCATTCTAAGCTGTCCTTAGGTGAAAGATATGATGAATGGTTCAGAGTAAAAGAAGGTAAGGTTAAGCTGATTGTTGGTGCAAGAAGTGCAATTTTTTTGCCTTTTAAAAACCTAGGCTTAATTGTTATAGATGAAGAACATGAAGGAACATATAAATCAGAGCAAAATCCTAAGTATCAAACTAAAGAAGTTGCAGATTTTATAAGTCAAATAAATAACTGTAAAGTAGTATATGCGTCGGCAACTCCCTCTGTGGAAAGTTATTATAATGCATTAAACGGTAAATATAAGTTAATTCAACTAAATAATAGAGTAAATAACAAACCAATGCCTAAAATGAAAATTATTGATATGAGACAAGAACTTAAAAATAATAATAGGAATATGTTTTCTAGAGAATTATTTGAAAAACTTTCTCATAATTTAGATAAAAAAGAGCAAAGTATAATATTTTTAAATAGAAGAGGTTTTTCTACCTTTGTATCCTGTAGAAGTTGTGGTTATGTATACAAATGTCCGCATTGCGATATTTCTATGACTTATCATAATAATGGATATTTAATCTGTCACTATTGTGGTACTGCTAAAAAGATAGAAAAATTATGTCCTAAATGTGGTAGCAAATATATAAAGCATTTCGGTGCTGGTACTGAAAAGGTTGAAGGGGAAATTAAAAAATTATTTCCAAATGCAAGAGTTCTAAGAATGGATGTTGATACTACACGAAACAAGGATTCTCATGAAAAAATATACAATAGTTTTAAAAATGGAGAAGCTGATATCTTAATAGGTACTCAAATGATATCTAAAGGGCTTGATTTCCCAAACGTGACCTTAGTAGGAGTGGTAGCAGCAGATACTACTCTTAATCTTCCAGACTATAGATCTGGAGAAAGAACTTATCAATTAATAACACAAGTAGCAGGTAGAGCTGGAAGAGGAGATAAGCTAGGGGAAGTAATTATTCAAAGTTATTCTCCAGAGCATTATTCCTTAACAAATGCTTTAAATGAAAATTATGATAATTTATATAATGAAGAAATAAGTGCAAGAAAGCTTCTAAAATATCCTCCTTTTGGAGATATACTTTTAGTGCAATGTACATCAAAAAATGAAGCATTGTTAAAGGATTTTATGAGGACAGTAAATAAGGAAGTAAGCGCATTAATTGATAAAAATGATGTTGACATTTTAGGACCAAGTCCATGTATAATAGGAAAAATTAAAGAAAACTACAGATGGCAGCTAGTTTTTAAGGGAAATTTAGACTTAAATCTATGTAGAAATATAAAAGATAGGGTTTATCAATTAGGCTCAAATGTATATAATGATATAAAGATATCTATTGATATTAATCCAAATAGTTTAATTTAGGAGGAAAAGATGGCAAAGAGAAACATCAGATTTGCAGGAGATGAACTTTTAAGAAAAAAAAGCAGACCTGTAGATGAAATTAATGAAAGAATTTTAACTTTAATAAAAGATATGTTTGAAACTATGTATGATAGCTATGGGGTAGGACTTGCAGCACCTCAGGTTGGTATTTTGAAAAGATTATTTGTAGTAGATACTGGTGACAATCCACTAGTTTTTATAAACCCAGAAATACTTGAGACAGAAGGTTCTCAAACTGATGTGGAAGGATGTCTTTCATTCCCTAATAGACAAGAAATGGTTGAAAGACCTTTTAAAGTAAAGGTTAAGGCCTTAAATGAAAAGGGAGAAGAATTTATACTTGAAGCAGAAGAACTATTAGCTAGAGCTATTTTACATGAAAATGATCATCTAAACGGTGTTCTATTTGTTGATAAAATTAAAAAAAATTAGGAGGGAATAGAATGAATATTGTTTTTATGGGAACCCCTGACTTTGCTGTTCCTTCTCTAAAGGCGATTATAGAAAATTATGATGTGAAAGCTGTATTTACTCAACCTGATAGACCAAAAGGAAGAGGTAAAAAATTAGCTATGTCAGCTGTTAAGGAAGAAGCAATTAAACATGATGTGAAAATATTTCAACCTGAAAAGCTAAGAAAAGATTTAGAAGCTATTGAGTATTTAAAAAACTTAAAACCTGATTTTATAATAGTAGTTGCATATGGACAAATACTTACAAAAGAAATATTAGATATACCTAAATATGCTTGTATAAATTTACATGCATCTCTTTTACCAAAGTATAGAGGTTCAGCACCTATAAATTGGGCAATAGTAAATGGTGAGACGTGTTCAGGTAATACAACAATGTTAATGGATGTTGGGATAGATACAGGAGATATGCTAATAAAGGATTCAGTTGAAATTACAAAAAATATGACTGCAGGTGATTTACACGATATATTAATGGAAAGAGGAGCTAGGTTACTTATTGATACAATTGATGGATTCGCTAATGGCAGTATAATTCCTGAAAAGCAGGATAACGAAAACACATGCCATGCTCCAATGTTAAATAAAGATTTAGCTAAAATAGATTGGAATAAAAGTGCACTTGATATTCATAACATGATAAGAGGATTAAATCCTTGGCCAATAACTTTTACAACTTTAGATAATCAAAATATGAAGATTTTTGAAAGTGAAGTTTTAGAAAATGAAAAAACAAACTCAAAAGTCGGTGAAATTATTGAAGTAGGTAAAACTGGACTTAAGGTAAATTGCGGGAAAGGAACTTTGCTTATAAAGAAAGTACAATTTCCTAATGGAAAACCTCTTACTATCGAGCAATATCTTAATGGTAATGAAATAAATAAAAATATAATTTTAGGAATATAGAGGTGATTTAAATGTTTTATTTTGATCCAACTATGATAATTTTAATACCAGGGATTATTTTAGCAATGTGGGCACAAAGTCAAGTTTCTTCAACCTTTAATAAATACAGTAGAGTTCGTAGCTTTAATGGACTCACAGGAGCAGAAGTAGCAAGAAGTATATTAGATTCAGCTGGTTTATTTGATGTATCTATTGAACAAGTTAGAGGTTCATTAACTGATCACTACAATCCAAGAACAAAAGTCTTAGCATTATCTGAAGATGTATATAGCAGTACTTCTGTAGCAGCAATTGGAGTAGCTGCTCATGAAGTTGGTCATGCAATTCAACATAATGAGAAGTACGCGCCACTATTAATAAGAAATGCAATAGTTCCAGTAGCAAACTTTGGAAACTACTTTTCTTGGATATTAATATTAATAGGTATTTTCTTTGCTGCTACTAATCTTATGTATCTAGGAATAGTTTTCTTCCTTGCAGTTGTAATATTTCAACTTATAACTTTACCAGTTGAATTTGATGCATCTAGAAGAGCAATAGTTCAGCTTGAAGGTAGAAATCTACTTATTGGTGATGAAATTAATGGAGCTAAGAAAGTTCTTAAAGCTGCTGCTATGACCTATGTAGCTGCTGCAGCAAATGCAATATTACAACTTATTAGATTACTTGCGATTGTAAGTAGAAATGATGATTGAGGTAAAAATGAATAGTAGAAAACTTGCAACTAAGGTATTGGACTCAGTTTTAAATGGTGGCGCTTATTCTAATATAGCGTTAAATAATGCATTTAAAACAGCTGATTTAGATGTAAAAGACAAGGGTCTAGTTACAGAAATTGTTTATGGTACAATTAAATATAAACAATCAATAGATGATATCATAGCATTATATGTTAAGGACATAAACAAAATTGATAAAGAAATAATTAATGTACTAAGAAGTGCGATTTATCAAATAAAATATTTAGATAAAATTCCGCCATATGCAGCAGTAAATGAAGCTGTTAATATTGCAAAAAAGCATTCCATGGGTTCATCAAAATTTGTAAATGGTGTGCTAAGAAACTTTTTAAGAAATAAAGAAAAGGAACCTAGATTTAAAGACAATAAGTCTAAAATAGCTTTTGAGTATTCTTTTCCTAAATGGCTTGTTGAGTTTTTTACTAAGCAATATGGTGAAGATAAAGCCTTAGATATTCTAAAAGGATTAAATATGACACCTAAGTTAACTGTAAGGGTAAATTCCCTTAAGTCAAGTTATGAGGAGCTTCTTGAGGAATTAGAAACTGAGGGTTATGATGTTTCAGAGGGGTTTGCTTCACCAGATGCTATAGTGATTAATAGGGGAAGTTCTATTGAAGGAAATAAAGCATTTAGGGATGGAAAAATATTTGTTCAAGATGAGAGTGCAATGCTTGTATCCTCATTATTAGAATTAGAGGAAAACATGAAAGTTGCTGATTTATGTTCTGCTCCGGGCGGAAAATCAACGCATATGGCAGAATTAATGAATAACAAGGGGGAAGTATATTCTTTTGATATTCACTCAAATAAACTTTCACTTATAGAAGATAATGCTAAACGACTTGGAATAGAAATAATAAAAACAGAAAAACAAGATGCTACAGAATATAATTCATCTTTAGAAAATGCTTTTGATAGAGTTTTACTTGATGTTCCTTGTTCAGGTCTAGGAATAATAAGAAAAAAGCCTGAAATTAAGTGGCAAAAAGATTTAAAATCTCTTAAAGAAATCCAAAGCATTCAGAAAAAAATATTAGATAATGCATGGAAGTACTTAAAGCCTGGCGGAGTAATGGTATATTCTACATGTACATTAAACAAGGAAGAAAATGAAGAAAATGTTAGGTATTTATTAAATAATAATGAAGATTGTCAAATTGAAAAAATATATATTGGTACTCTTCCGAATTTTATATATAATGTAGATGGAACTTTAACAATTTTACCAAATGAATACATGGACGGATTTTTCATTGGAAAACTAAGAAAAAGGCAGGTGTAAAGATGAAAGATCTATTAGATTTAACTCTAGATGAATTTAAAAGCGAATTAATTTCTCTAGGAGAAAGTGGCTTTAGAGCTAAGCAGGTTTTTGATTGGATATACAAAGGAGTATTTGATTATAATGATATGAAAAACATTCCACAAGCCCTTAAAGATAAGCTTAAGGATGGTTTTAAAATTGGAATTCCTAAAGTAGTTGAAGAGTATACTTCAAATGATGGCACAAAAAAACTGCTGGTTTCTTTGGAAGACGGTAATTTGATTGAATGTGTTATTATGAAGTATATCCACGGAAACACAATTTGTATATCAACACAAGTAGGATGTAGAATGGGGTGTAAGTTTTGTGCATCAACCCTTGGTGGAGTTATAAGAGATATAACTTCTGGAGAAATGATAGGACAAATTTTATTAGCTCAAAAAATACTTGGAGAGAGAATTTCAAATGTGGTTTTAATGGGCAGTGGGGAACCATTAGATAATTTTGATAATGTTATGAAGTTTTTAGAGCTTGTGAATGCTGAATATGGATTAAATATTGGTCAAAGACATATTACACTTTCAACTTGTGGGATTGTACCTAAAATCTATGAATTAGCAGATAAAGATTTAAGTATAACTTTAGCTATTTCTCTTCATGCTTTCTCAGATGAAAAAAGAAGAGAAATAATGCCTATTGCAAATAAATATTCCATAAAGGAAATTATGGACGCTTGTGCTTACTATATTGATAAAACTAATAGAAGAATCACATTTGAATATTCATTAGTTAAGGGTGTGAATGATTCAAAGGAAGACGCGAAAGCTTTAGCAAGCTTATTAAGAGGAGTACTTTGTCATGTTAATTTAATTCCAGTAAATGAGATTAAAGAGAAAGAATATAGGAAATCTTCAAAAGAAGATATAAAAGCTTTTGAAGCAATACTTAAATCTCATGGAATTGAAGCAACAGTTCGAAGAGAAATGGGTTCTGATATTAATGCAGCCTGTGGGCAATTAAGAAGAAGCTATTTAGAAACTCGTAATTCAAATTAGGGGGAATACTCATGATTGGAGTAATAAGTGATGTGGGTAAAAAACGCATGATCAATGAAGATTATGCAGATTATTTTATTTCACCTAACTATGAGCTTTATATTGTAGCTGATGGTATGGGGGGACATAACGCAGGAGAAGTAGCTAGTAAAATAGCTGTAGATGTTATTAAAGAATATATAAAAGAGAACTGGAATAACCATAGTGATGGAATGTTACTTAAAGATGCAATTCTTGCGGCTAATAAGAAAGTTCTAGAATACGCAAGTAACAACGTAGAATTAAATGGTATGGGTACAACTGTAACAGCATGTTTAGTATTAGGGGGATATACCTATATAGCTAACGTAGGTGATAGTGCATGCTTCGTTCTTGAAAATGAACAACTAGTAAAAATTACTAAAGATCACTCTTTGGTTCAAGAATTATTAGATAGTGGTTCAATTACAGAGGAAGAGGCCAGGAATCACCCAAGAAAAAATGTAATAACTAGAGCTGTAGGTGCTTATGAAGTGTTAGAAGTTGATATTTTTAAACTTCCAGATAGGAAGGAAAATAAATTTCTTATTTGCTCAGATGGATTATTAAATGAAGTAAATAAAGAGGAAATTACAAATGTATTAATTTCGTATAATAATGAAGAAGCAGCAAAACAATTAGTTATTTTGGCTAATGAAAGAGAAGGAAGAGATAATATTACAGTATTAGTGTTTGGAGGAGAGAATTAGTATGGAAACTATATTGTTGGGGGAAAGATACGAACTGCTTGAACAAATAGGTGAAGGTGGAATGTCTTTTGTTTATAAAGCAAGAGATAAAAAATTAAACAGATTTGTAGCAGTGAAGATACTAAAAAAAGATTTTATTAACAATGCAGACATTGTAGAAAAATTTAAAAAAGAAGCTACTGCAATCGCTAATTTAAGCGATCCAAATATAGTTAATGTTCTTGATGTAGGAACTCAAGATCAAGCTCATTACATTGTAATGGAATATGTAAAAGGAAGTACGCTTAAAGAATTTATTAGAGATAAAGGTAGATTGCCTTACGATTTATCCATTAATATAGCTATCCAAGTTGCAAAAGCTCTTGATTGCGCACATAAAAATAATATAATTCATAGAGATATAAAGCCACAAAATATTTTAGTCACAGAAGATGGTACTATTAAGGTAACTGATTTTGGAATAGCTAAATCAACAAATTCATCAACCATAATAAATACTTCAAATATAATTGGTTCTGCACACTATTTTTCGCCAGAGCAAGCTAAAGGAAACTATATAGATTCTAGAACTGATCTTTATTCATTAGGAGTAGTAATTTATGAAATGGTAACTGGAAGACTTCCTTTTGATGCTGATTCACCAGTTTCAGTAGCTCTTAAACATATACAAGAGGATGTAGTTCCACCAAAAAATATAAATTCTACAATTCCAGAATCATTAAATAAATTGATTTTAAAAGCAATGGAAAAGGCTCAAATAAAAAGATACCAATCTGCTAAAGAATTAATTGGTGATCTAGAAAAAATAAAAAATGATCCAAATGTTGTTATTGGAAGCATACCAGTGAATCAAGATGAGTTTACTAGAGTTATGGCACCAGTAAATGTACCACCAACACCAAAGTCAACTGCTTCAAAAATTTCTAACAATGATTGGGAAGATGACGAAGAGGATGAGTGGGATGATGAAGATGACGAAGAAAATAAGGGCAAAAAGACTAAGATTCGTATAATATTAGGTTTAGTTTTTGCTTTAATATTAGTTGCTGCTGGAGTAGGAACATATTTTATAACTAGAAATACGACCTCAAATCAAAGCATAACTGTCCCAACAGGCTTAGTTAATTCTCCAAAAGAAGATGTTCAGAAAAAATTAGAAGCTTTAGGCTTAATTATGGATATAGGCGGAGAAGAGAAGAGTGATAAGCCAGCAGGTACAGTATTAAGTGTTACTCCAAGTGAAGGTTCAACTGTTAAAAAGAACGATCATATTAGAGTAGTAATAAGTGGTGAAGAAAATAAGCTTAAAGCTCCTGGTTTAGTAGGTTTAACATTAGATGATGCAAAGAAATATTTAGATAATCAAAATCTTAAATTAGGTAATGTAACTTATGAATATTCTGATACAGATCCAAAGGACCAAGTAATTAAGCAAAGTCCAGAGAAAGATGCAGACATGTCAGAAAATGATAAGATTAATTTAGTAGTAAGTAAAGGGCCTGAAATAAAAAATACAAATGTTCCACCAGTAATTGGATTATCAGAAGCTGATGCTAGAAACGCATTATCTCAAGCAAAGCTTCAAGTTAAGGTTAACTATGTAGATACAGATAAGCAAAGTGATAATGGAAAAGTAACTTCAAGTAATATAGCAGAAGGAACTAGTGTTAAAGAAGGTACAACTGTTACAATAAATGTAGGAAGATTTGTTGAGGCAAATGTAGATTTAACACCAGCATTATCAATGTCACCAGCAGATGCAAAAGCGTTTATTCAATCAAAAGGATTTAATAATGTAACAATTCAAGGAAATGGTGACAAAGTATCAAGTTTAAATAAAACATCTGCTAAGCCAAGCGAAGCGATAGTTATTTATGTTATTCAATCACAACCAACAACACATTAATAATTTTTTAGAAAGAGTTTCATTTTGAGGCTCTTTCTTTTTTTATAATTCTTATTATTTTATTGCATTTTATTAGTAAAAGTGTTTATTATAGATATGTGAATAAAATAATTGGAGGATATATGAAGGGAATAATAATTAAAGGTATTGGCGGCTTTTATTATATAAAAACAAATGAAGGTATAATTGAATGTAAAGCCAGAGGTAAGTTTAGACATAACGACTTAAAGCCTATGGTGGGCGATTGGGTAGAGATTGAAGTTGAGAACAATAAAGGTGTAATTGAGAAGATATATGATAGAACTTCAGAATTAATTAGACCAACAGTTGCAAATGTAACTCAGGCTTTTGTAGTTTTTGCTGTTAAGAACCCTGATATTAATTATGATCTATTAAATAAATTTTTATTGCTTTGCGAATATAACAATATTAAGGCTATAGTATGCTTAAACAAAAGTGATTTAATTAATGGTGAAGAAAGAGAGTACATTAAAACCAAAATTAATAATATAGGTTATGAAGTAATATTTATCAAAGCAAAGTTTAATGAAGGAATCTCGGAATTAAATGAAAGATTAAATGATAATGTTACTGTTTTATGTGGTCCATCAGGAGCTGGCAAATCTACATTAATCAATGTATTTAGTCAAGAAACCAAAATGGAAACTGGAGAAGTTAGTGAAAAGATAGGTAGAGGAAAACATACAACAAGACATAGTGAATTACTAACAATTGAAAATGGATATGTGGTTGATACACCTGGATTTTCAACTTTAGATATATCTTTTATAGAAAAAGAAAAATTAATGTACTACTTCCCTGATTTTGAGGAATACAATGATAATTGCAAATTTACAGGTTGTTTACACCATAAAGAACCAAATTGTGCAGTTAAAAAAGCTTTAGAAGAAGGAAAAATAAATGAATTTAGATACGATTTTTATATTAAAACATTAGAAGAAATAGGGAGGAAAAACAAATGGTAAAAATAGCACCTTCAATTTTATCAGCAGATTTTGCTAAATTAGGAGAAGAAGTTAGAAAAGTAGATGAGGCCGGAGCAGATTTTATACATATAGATGTGATGGATGGTAGTTTTGTTCCAAACATTACATTTGGTATGCCAGTAATAAAAGCAATTAGAAGCTACACTAAAAAGGTTTTTGATTTACATTTAATGATAGATGAACCTTCTAAATTTATCGATGATTTTATTTCTGCTGGAGCTGATTTAATTACAGTTCATTATGAAGCAGATAAACATATAGATAGAACCATTAATTACATAAAAAGCAAGGGAATTAAAGCAGGAATCTCATTAAATCCTGGAACTCCTGTATCACTTATTAAAGACTTAATCCCATCACTTGATATGGTACTTATAATGTCCGTTAACCCAGGTTTTGGTGGACAAAAATTCATCTCTTATTCAATTGATAAGGTAAAAGAAGTAAAACAAATTAGCGAGAATGCTAACAAAGATTTATTAATTCAAGTAGATGGTGGAATAGATAGTACCAATATTAAAAGTGTTGTTGATGCAGGAGCTAATGTAATTGTGGCTGGTTCAGCAATATTTAAAGATGGAAAACTTAAAGAAAATATAGCTTTACTTAGAGAGAGTATATAAAATGAAAATAATTATTGTTGCAGGAGGTACCCCTCCTTCTAAAGAGTTATTATTAGAATCTGTTAAAGATGCTGACTACATTATTGCTGCAGATAAAGGGACTGAGGTATTATTAACTAATAACATTGTACCTGATTATGTATTAGGTGATTTTGATTCCATTGATAAAAAATTTTTAGATGATTTGTCATTGAAAAAAGTTAATATCATTAAACATAATCCTATTAAGGACTTTACGGATACTGATAGTGCATTTAATAAAGCTAAAGAGCTTAAAGCTACAGAAATCACACTACTTGGATGTACTGGAACAAGAATTGATCATTTGTTTTCTAATATAGGCCTTCTCAAAAAAGCCATTGAGAATAATATTCTATGTAAAATTATTGATAATAACAATGTAATTCAGCTAACAAACAAGCCAATGACTTTAAAAGGAAAAAGAGGACAACTTATTTCTTTCTATGCATATGAAAAGGTTGTTGAAGATTTTTGTATTTATGGAGCTAAATATGAACTGTTTAACCATAAACTAATTCCTTTTGATGGTCTTACCGTGTCAAATGAATTTTTAGATGAAGATATTAAAATAACTTTTAATAAAGGTTTAGTTTTAATATTTTTTTCAAAAGATTAGTAACAATTTTTTATAAACCTCATAGAATAATATAGAACTATTTATGCTTGGAGGTAAAATGAAGATTGTTACAATAAAACTACCTAAATTTCTTTCTAAGATAGTTAAAATCTTTTATAGACGTCATTAGAACTAGGGCAAGAACATAAAATTTTACTTAAGAGTAGGGCTAAAATTTACTTAAATTAAATTACAATTCAAAAAAAGAGATGGTAATACCATCTCTTTTTTCTACAAAGAAAAAAAGCGCCAATTGACGCTTTCTATACTAAATAGCTCTTTGAACTTTTCCTGATCTAAGGCATCTAGTACAAACATGTACAGTTTTTGGAGTTCCATTAACTATAGCTTTAATCTTTTTTATGTTTGGAGCCCAAGTTCTCTTAGATTGTCTATGAGAATGGCTGAATTGTACTCCAGCGATAACACCCTTATTGCAAACTTCACACTTTCTTGACATCCGAAAACACCTCCCTGCTTCATGAAGATAGGCTTCTAAATAAGACCTTTATATTCTAGCATAGAGTTTATATAAAAATCAAGTAAATTATCAAAGAAAATGGAAAGAAGAAGAAGAAAGGAAATGAAATCCTTGAATAATGTAATTAATTAATATAGAATATACTATATGGATAATGATTAGGAGGATAATTATATGTTAGGATTTGAAAATAATAATGGAAATATAACATACAATGAAGAAGTCATTTCTAAAATTGTTGGCCTATCTACAATGGAATGTTATGGAGTAGTAGGTATGGTTTCTAAAAATGCTAGTGAAGGTTTTTGGGAATTAATTAGAATTGAGAACTTAAGTAAAGGCGTTAAGATTTCTTATAAGGAAGAGAAATTAGATGTAGAGGTTTTCGTAATGATAGAATACGGAACTAATATATCAACTATTTCAAATAACATAATACAAAAGATCAAGTATAATGTTGAGAACTACACAGGATTAAAGGTCTCTTCTATAACTGTTAACGTTCAGGCAGTTAGGGTCTAGGAGGTAATATACAATGAAGTATACTAAAATTAACGGACATGAATTTTATCGCATGGTTATACATGCTAGTAATAAACTAGAGGAGCAAAGTGACTATGTAAACTCGCTAAACGTCTTTCCAGTTCCTGATGGAGATACAGGTACAAATATGTCAATGACATTTAAAGCTGCCGCAAAAGAAATTGAAAATATAAACTCAGATAATATTGGGGAAGTTTCTAAAAAATTAGCTAAAGGTGCCCTTATGGGAGCTAGAGGTAACTCAGGTGTTATTCTATCTCAAATCTTAAGAGGAATATCAAAAGGTTTAGAGGGTAAGATTGAGGTATCGTCAAAAGAACTTTCTATTGCATTTCAAGAAGGTTCAAAATCAGCGTATAAGGCTGTTATGAAGCCAACTGAAGGAACAATATTAACTATTATTAGAGCAGCTGCAGAATCCGCAGTAGCATCTTCTCAAAGTGATATAACTTCACTTATGAATGAAATATGCAAAGCCTCTGAAATAATGCTTAATAAAACTCCAGATATGCTTCCAGCATTAAAACAAGCTAAGGTTGTAGACTCTGGTGGAATGGGACTACTTATAATATTAAAAGGAATGTATGAAGCTTTAGCTGAAGATATAAAACCAACAATAGGAGCAGTAAGTAAAGCTCCAGCTGCGAATGTAAAAGCTCAAGAACTTGTAAGTCAAGATATTAAATTTGGATATTGTACTGAATTTATTGTATTGGGTGATGCATCTAAAGCTAATATTTTAAAGGAAAAGATATCTTCTCTTGGGGATTCAATGATTGTAGTTGGTTATGAGGATGTGATTAAAGTTCATATTCATTCTAATGATCCAGGTGCAGTTCTTACTCATGCTGTTCAATTTGGAGAATTATCTAAAATAAAAATTGATAACATGAGAGAAGAGCATAGGAGTTTATTAACTGAATCTTCAGAAGGTGAAGAAGAAGTTGCATCAGTTGCTGAAAATAAAGAATATGGATTTATTTCAGTTGCTATGGGAAGCGGTATCAGTGATATTTTTAAAGACTTAGGCGTTGATTATATAATAGAAGGTGGTCAAACTATGAACCCTTCTACACAGGATATGGTTGAAGCAATAAACAAGATAAATGCCGAACACATTTTTATTTTACCAAATAATAAGAATATTCAAATGGCGGCTACACAAGCTGCAGAAATTTCAGATAAAGATGTTCGTGTAATTGCCTCAAAAACTATTCCTCAAGGAATAACAGCAATTACAATGTTCAATCCTGAAGCTAATGTAGAAGAAAACGAAGCAGCTATGATAGAAGCATTAGGTATGGTTAAATCAGCTTCAATTACTTATGCAGTTAGAGATACTGAAATGGATGGTATAGAGATAAAAGAAGGAAATATACTTGGGCTTTTAGAAGGAAAAATCAATCAAGTTGGAGAAGATATTTTCAAAGTTACAGAAGAAGTTCTTAGTAACATGGTTGACGAAGATTCTGAGTTAATTACTTTATTTTATGGTGAGGAAATTACTAAAGAAAAAGCTGAGGAGTTTGTTTCAACATTAGAAGAAAAGTATGAAGATTTAGATATCCAATTATATAGTGGAGATCAACCTCTTTACTATTTCATTATGTCAGTTGAGTAAGCGTATTTTATCAAAAGACTTAATAGGGTTTTATTAAGCCTTATGCATATACTTTAAAGGGAAAAGCGACCATGTCGCTTTTTTCTTTTAAAAAATCTTGAGGCCTATTTTTAGGAGGAAAAATGAATCTATATAGTGATATTTCTACTTTAAAAGGAGTAGGGCCAAAACTAAAAGAAAAACTAAATAAATGTGGCATATTTTCAATAATGGATTTACTTTTATACTTTCCTAGAGATTATGAATTTGTTAACGGAAATAAAAGTGTTGAAGATATGAATAAAGAAGAGAAGCAAATTCTTACTTGCACAGTAACTGGATTTAAAAGTGATGTTCGTACTAAAAATCGTAAAATATTATCTACCGTCATTTTTAAATATGAAAATCAAATAGTTTTAGGAATATGGTTTAATCAACCTTACATAAAAAGAAATTTTATTATCGGTAAAGAGTATAATCTTTTAGGTAAATTTAAGAAGAATAAAGATGTTCTTGAGGTTGTAAATCCATTAGTTACTTCTAATGAAACCTTAAAGTCCCAAATCATACCTAAATATCACTTAAAAGGTGATATTAATAATGCTGTTATTGTTAAGCTAATTAATCAAATCTTATTTTCTATAAAGATTAAAGATAACTTACCAAAAGAGATAATTGAGAAATATAAACTTTCATCTTTAGATGAGAGTATAAGAAACATACACTTTCCAACTGAAAAAGATATCTTGAAACAGGCTACAGATAGACTAAAGTTTCAAGAATTATTTACATTTTCACTAAAATTATCAATGTTAAAATATCATTTGAAGAATAATTCCACAGGAATTGAATTTACTATGAGCGAGGAGTTAGTAAAGTTAAAAGAGAAACTACCCTACACCTTAACAAACGCACAAAGTAAGGTTGTAAGAGAAATTCTTTTAGATCAGAAGAAAAAGATTCCGATGAATAGATTAGTTCAAGGGGATGTAGGAAGTGGAAAAACCATTGTAGCATTAATTGCTATGTTTAACGTTTATAAAAATGGCTATCAAAGCGTGTTAATGGCTCCAACAGAGATTTTAGCTAATCAACATTTTGTAGAAGCACAAAAATTACTAGGTGATTTTAATGTAGATATTGAATTATTAACTGGAAGTACAACTAATAAAGAAAAGTTAAGAATAAAAGAAAAAATAAAAAGCAATGAACCATTAATTGTAGTAGGAACACATGCTTTAATACAAGAAGATGTAGAGTTTGGAAATTTAGGTTTTATAGTAACTGATGAGCAACATAGATTTGGTGTAGAACAAAGAAGTAAGTTAATTAATAAGGGTAAAGAAGTTGATTGCATGGTAATGAGTGCAACGCCAATTCCAAGAACTCTAGCGTTATATCTTTATTCTGATTTAGAAGTATCAATAATTGATGAGCTACCACCAGGAAGAAAAGAAATCAAAACCAGCTTTTATTCTATGGAAAAAAGAAATCTTGCATATAGACTTGCTAAAGAAGAAATTGATAAAGGACGCCAAGCATATATTGTTTGTCCTCTTATTGAAGAAGATGAGAATGGAAAATTAAACTCTGTTGAAAAAGTCTATAATGAATTATCTCATGGAATATTTAAAGAAACAGAAATAAGAATACTTCATGGCAAAATGCCTTCAAAAGAAAAAGATAGCATTATAAATGCTTTTAAAAATAATGAAGTTAAGCTCTTGATTTCTACTACAGTAATAGAAGTTGGAGTGAATGTTCCAAATGCAACAATAATGATTATTGAAAACTCTGAAAGATTTGGATTAGCTCAATTACATCAGTTAAGAGGTAGAGTAGGAAGAGGTCAATTTCAATCTCAATGTATACTCATAGGAAATGCAAAAAATCCCGTAACTAAAAGAAGAATGGAGATAATGGTTTCAAGTAATGATGGATTTTATATAGCAGAAGAAGATCTTAAAATTAGAGGTTCAGGTGAGATGTTTGGATATAGCCAAAGCGGAGAAACAGATTTGCTTCTTGCAGATATTATAGAAGATATTAACATATTAAAATATGCAAATTATGAGGCTAAAAATGCTATTTTATGTAATGATATAGAATATAAGAATTTGTGTATGGAAATACTTAAAACCCTAAAAAATAGCAGTAAATATATATGTTTTAATTAAATTAAATTGTAGAAAATATATCAATGTGTTAAAATGTTAAAGAAATAAATAGGAGGAGGTTCTTATATGAGAATCATAGCAGGTAAGGCAAAAGGACGTAAATTACTTTCTCCAGCCACATATGAAACAAGACCTACTTTAGACCGCGTAAAAGAATCAATGTTTAGTATTATTCAGAATTATTTAATAGATGCTACAGTTGTAGATGTATTTGCAGGTACTGGTTCTCTTGGTTTAGAGGCAGCAAGTAGAGGCGCAAAGGAAGTATTTCTAGTTGATAAAAGTCCTGTTACATTTCCAATTCTAAAACAAAATATTGAAGCTTTAAAATTTGATGATTTTTGTTATGCTTTAAATAAAGATGCCTATGCAGCATTGAATTTTTTAGCCGATAAAAATAAGGTGTTTGATATTATTTTTATTGATCCACCTTATTTAAAGGATATGATCCCAAAAGCATTAGAAATTGTTAAAGAAAAAAATATGCTGCATCCAGAAGGAATCGTTGTAACTAAAATTGATACAAGCGAAGAAATCTGCGATGGATACAAAGATATTAAGCTAGTAGATACAAGGAAGTATGGTAATACTACTGTATGCTTATATAAGTACAAGGAGGACTAATATGAAAATAGGAGTATATCCTGGAAGCTTTGATCCTATTACAAATGGTCATTTAGATATTATCGAAAGAGGATCAAAGGTCTTTGATAAGCTTATAGTAGGAGTCTTAGTTAATGTAGATAAAAAAGGTTTATTTGACTATCCTGAAAGAGTTGAACTTATACAAAGGGTAACTGCAAAATATAAAAATGTTGAAGTAAGATGTTTTGAAGGCTTACTTATTGATTTTATGAAAAAAGAAGAGGCTAGCGTAATTTTAAAAGGTCTAAGAGCTTTCTCGGATTTTGAATATGAATTTCAAATGGCGCTTATGAACAATAAGTTAGATCCAGAGGTCGAGACTGTATTTATGATGACTTCAGCACAATACTCTTATTTAAGTTCTTCAGCAGTAAAACAGGTAGCTAAATTTGGCGGGCGTATTGAGGGATTAGTACCAGATGAGGTAATTGATGATGTATACTCAAAAATACTAAGTTTATAAGAGGTGTTAAAATGGAAAAAATGGATGTTAATATTATTGAACTATTGGAATACTTACAAGATTTAGTTGAAAATTCTGCTAAGGTTCCAATAACAGGCAAAGTAGTTCTTGATAAAAAAGAAGTGATTGATGTAATTGAACAAATTGTTCATTATTTACCAGATCAATTTAAAAAAGCTCAGTGGGTTGTAAATGAGAGAGAAAGAATACTACAAGAAGCCAATGTAGAACTTGAAACAGCAAGAAAAGAAACTGCTGAATTAATGCGTAAGAACATAGAAAATCATGATTACGTAAAGGAAGCGAAGGTTAGATCTCAAGAAATAATTGCTCAAGCTCAAAGAGAAGCAAAATCTATTAGATTAGGGGCTAGAGATTATGCAGATGAAATTTTAAGTGATTTAGATAAGCAAGTTGAAATTAAAAAAGAGGCCCTTATGAATGAACTAAAAGCCTCTGTAGAAACATTTGCACAAGGTCTTGATGGTACTTTGCAAAATATAGGTGGAACTATTAAGGAAAATATTAAAGAGCTTAGAAGTATGAAATAGTTAAAAATACATAAGTAATAATAGTTGCAAAACTCCCTTGAAGTAATTTGTACATAAAATATTTTTTTAATTTGACTCCATGTTGACTACAAAAAGAACTAATTTGTGCTAAAACTGAAAAACCACAAAAAGATGTTAGAAAACTAATAATACATAACTTCATATTTATGGACAGGCTACTTGAAGAAATGATTTTACATCCATTAGTTATTTCGATCATGCCTAGAACTGTTCCTTTCATTATTTCATATGGAACACCAAAAAGCGAAGCTATGCTATTTAATGAGAGATTAAAAAAGTAGGAATTACTTACTATGGATATAATAACGGAAAATATTATAATGTATCCCGAAATATTTAAGGTGCTTATAATGGCATTTTCTAAGGAGTTTTTAAAAATGGTTCCAAAATTAGCGGTTATGTTGATTTTGGAATCATTTTTTTTATAGCTAGAAATAGTTTTAGTTCTAGTAATAAATGCTATTAAAATCATTGAAATATAATTTCCTAATAAAAGTATGTATCCATAGGTTTTGTTTTGTAACATTACACTTCCTACTGAACCAATTAAGAATAATGGACCTGTATTTGATGCTATATATATTAATCTTACATATTCATCAAATTGCACATGACCTTTTTCATATAGTTCAGATGAATATTTAGCACCAATAGGATTGCCACATATAATACTTGCTATAATGGGAAAACTACAGTTTTTACTCAATTTAAAAGGAGTGCATAAAAATCTACCAAATAACTTACTATATACTGAGATTCCACCATAAGCAATGAGCAAATTACATAGAACCATAAAAGGAAGGACTGTAGGTAAAACAGCTTGTACAAATAGCTCAGCACCTTTTAAGGATGCATCAATACATAGCTTTGGATTTAGTAAAAAATATATTATTAAAATAGACAATAATACAGTTGGCATTATTGTTATTTTTCCCTTTATTTGAATGATTAACGAAATCGTTAAGATGATTATTAATCCATATAAAATATAAATACTATACATAAGAACACCCCCATATATAGTATTTATATTATGTTTAGTATCTAATTAGAATATTAAGTGGGAATATTCTAATTAACCTTTATTATTTTATATTTCATTCATTTTAATTAGTGGTGACTGCTTAAACTCGTTATCCATTTTTATATTTTTGCAAATTAAACTATAAGCTTTTGATGCTTGAATATCTATTGTGTAGATATCACTAAAGGGTTTTTTAGGTTTATTTATAAATTCAATTGAACTCTCTTTTTTAATTCGTTTAATTATTTCAGCACCTTTTTGATTTAACCCTAGAATTCTTACCTTATCAGGCTGTTTTTTTCTCAGTTCCTTTAGAGGATACTTCTCAAGACCGATAAAAAATTGGGTTAATATTCTGCTTATTCTAGTATAAGTATATCTTTTGCTTTTGCAGTTCAATATTAATTCATTTAAGTTATTTGAATTCTGAAGTTCATTTATTATTTTATTATCCAATCCCTCAGAGGCATCTGGAATTAAGCTTAAGGATTTTGGATCAGTCAATATTTTATATTTAACATATGAAAAGATCTTTTCTTCAAAGGCGAAATCATAATTTTCTAATGAAAGTTTACTTAAAATATTATATGATTCCATTGGAAGATGAGATTTTAAATCATCAACAACGTTATTTGCCTTAAGGTAATTTCTTATTGATGAAGCAGAAGAAAAATCCTTATTTAATTCCTTATCATTATATAATGCACCTTCCCTTTTAAAAGTGTAAGGTATTATATTGCTTTTAAGCCTAAGTAGTGCTTTTAAATATTCTATACCAAGTATATTGTTTGATGAATTTAGTTGTTTCTTTAAATAGTCTTCATCATAAGATAAATTTAAACTTTGCATAATTTCTAGTATTGCTTTGCTCCTTGAAACTGCAACAGGATATCCTTCATTTAAAAATTTCTTTATAGTTTCTTTAAATTCGTTACTTTCGTTAGATAGTATAGAAGATATTTGCATTAGTAAATTAATATCTCCACATTCACTTCCAAAAGCAATTGAATCTATTACATTAAGTGAGTTTAGTATAGAAACTGCGCCAGATGCAAAAAATTCTGCTGAAGATACAGCATAAACTGTTGGAAGTTCTAATATAAGATCTATACCATTATCCAATGCCATTTGGGCTCTAGTCCATTTATCAATTATGGCTGGCGCACCTCTTTGAACAAAATGGCCGCTCATTAAACAAACTACAGCATCACAATTTGTCAATTTTTTTGTTTTTTCTAAATGTAATTTATGCCCTAAATGAAAGGGATTATATTCAGTTATAATTCCAGCAATTTTCATAATTTCACCTCTTACAATAGGTATTATACATTATAATTCCATAAAATATCAAAATCATATTGAATTGTTAGAAAATTAATATTATTTATAATAATTAAATTATAATAATCTAGGCATTTTTTATCTTTAAAATATTGAAATGATTATATGAATAGGAGTATATTATAAGGTGTAGTATATCTACGCTTTGAAAGGAGAAATGAACATGGAACTTATGAAAAAAATATGGGAGATGGCAAAAACAGATAGAAAAAGAATTGTCCTTCCAGAAGGAGACGAGGAAAGAACAGTCGTAGCAGCTCAAAAAATAAAAGAACTTGGGCTTGCTGATGTAATCCTTGTTGGTAACATTAGTAAAATAAAGGAGAAAGCTGAAAGTATAGGAGTTAATTTAGATGGAATATCTATTGAAGATCCTGAGACTTCTGCTAAACTTCATGATTACATTAATGCATTCTATGAAATAAGAAAAAATAAAGGAATGACATTAGAAAAAGCAGAAAAAATAGTTAGAGATCCACTTTATTTCGGAACTATGATGGTGAAAATGGATGATGCAGATGGAATGGTTTCAGGAGCTGTTCACACTACTGGTGATCTATTAAGACCAGGTCTTCAAATAATAAAAAATGCACCTGGAGTATCAGTAGTATCAAGTTTCTTTATAATGATGGTACCAGGATCTAAGTATGGAGAGAGTGGTATGCTTTTATTCTCTGACTGTGCTGTAAATCCTAATCCAAATGCTGATCAATTAGCAGCAATAGCTATTGCTACAGCAGATACAGCTAAAAAATTATGTAATATAGATCCAAAGGTTGCAATGCTTTCATTCTCAACTATGGGTTCAGCTGACCATGAACTTGTTGATAAGGTAAGAACTGCGACTGCTAAAGCTAAAGAATTAAGACCAGATTTATTAATTGATGGAGAAATGCAATTAGATGCTGCTATTGTAAGAAAAGTTGCTGATCAAAAGGCACCAAGCAGTCCAGTAGCTGGTAATGCTAATGTACTAGTATTCCCGGATTTACAAGCTGGAAATATTGGTTATAAATTAGTTCAAAGATTTGCTAATGCAGAAGCTATAGGCCCTATATGTCAAGGTTTTGCTAAACCTATCAACGACTTATCAAGAGGTTGTAGCTCAGATGATATAGTGAATGTTGTAGCGCTTACTGCTGTTCAAGCAATAACAAATAAATAATTGCACAAGGAGAGATTGTACTATGAATATATTAGTAATTAACTGTGGAAGTTCATCTTTAAAATATCAATTAATAAATATGAAAACTGAGGATTCATTAGCAACTGGATTAGTTGAGAGAATCGGAATTGAAGGTTCAATACTAACTCAAAAAGCTAATGGTGAAAAATATGTTGTTGAATCACCAATGAAAGATCATAAGGATGCTATTAAGCTTGTTTTAGATGCTTTAGTAAATGATGTTCATGGCGTTATTAAATCAATGGACGAAATCCAAGCAGTTGGACATAGAGTTGTTCATGGTGGAGAAAATTATGCTAAATCCGTTTTAATTACTGACGAAGTAATGAAAGATTTAGAAGATTGTGCTAAACTAGCACCACTTCATAACCCACCAAATATAATTGGAATTAATGCTTGTAAAGCACTTATGCCAAATACACCTATGGTTGTTGTTTTTGATACAGCTTTCCATCAAACTATGCCAGAAAAAGCGTATTTATATGCAATTCCATATGAATTATATGAAGAAAAACATATTAGAAAATACGGATTCCATGGAACTTCACATAGATATGTATCATTAAAAGCTGCAGAAGCTTTAGGAAAAGATATAAAAGATCTTAAAATCATAACTTGTCATTTAGGTAATGGTGCATCTGTTGCCGCTGTTAAAAACGGTGAATCAGTTGATACTTCTATGGGATTCACACCATTAGAAGGATTAGTAATGGGTACTAGAACTGGAAATATAGATGCAGCAGTAATTACATACTTAATTAAAGAAGCAGGGTATACTGCAGAACAAGTAGATGAAATCTTAAATAAAAAGTCAGGTATACTTGGAGTTTCAGGTGTAAGCTCAGACTTTAGAGATGTAGAAGATGCTGCATGGAACAGAAATGAGCATAGATCTATCTTAGCTCTTGATATGTTTGCATACAGAGTTAAACAATATATTGGTTCTTATGCTGCTATAATGGGTGGTGTAGACGCTATAGTATTTACAGCTGGAGTAGGTGAAAACTCACCTGAAATGAGAGAGAGCATTTTAGAAGGTTTAGATTTCTTAGGTGTTCAATTTGATGCGTCAGCAAATAAGGTTAGAGGTAAATTAACTGAGATTACAAAACCTGAATCTAAGGTTAAAGCTTTCTTAATTCCTACTAACGAAGAGCTTATGATTGCAAAGGATACTTTAGCATTTCTTTAAAATATTTGCCAAGTACCCTTGACTTTTAATCATCTCCTCTATATAATAAATTGTGGTTATGGACTAATTTCTAACTAAGGAGAGTGAAAAGAAGCTTTGGCTCAAGCTATGTAAAACATAATGCACCTTATGGGTGTGAGGAAGAAATTCCAGAGTCTTATTTATGATTATTAATCTTTTAGATTTATCAAGTAAAAATGATAAGGTTAAGAATATTAGCTTTGAATTTACTCATGAACCATTTAATTTTGAAGGAGAAATAATTACTCCTTTAGAATCCATTAAGGTTAGTGGATTAGTTAAGGCATATGGAGATATATTAGAGCTTCATTTAGATATTAAGACAGTTCTAGAAGCTTCATGTTCCAGGTGTTTAGAAAACTTTTCATTCCCAATAGATTTAACTATTGACGAGAAGTTTACAAATAAATCTACTGTAGAAGGTGAAGAGTTAATCTTCATTGAGGGTGATAACTTAGATATCACTGAAGTAGTTATAAATGATATTATATCAACCTTGCCTATTAAGAGACTTTGCAGTGAGAGTTGTAAAGGGCTTTGCTTAAATTGTGGAACCAATCTAAATAAGAGCACATGTAATTGTGAAACTTATGAAGTTGATTACAGATTAGAAGCCTTAAAGAACTTTTTCACAGAATAAGGAGGTGTAGCAATGGGAAATCCAGCTAGAAAAACTTACAGAGCTAAAAGAGATTCAAGAAGAGCACAAACTTTCAAACTAAGCTTACCTGGCATAGTTGAATGTCCACAATGTCATGAAATGAAACTTGCTCATAGAGTATGTAAAAAATGCGGATATTACAAAGGTAAAGAAGTTGTAGCTTCTGAAAATTAAAGAAAGTCTTATGACTTTCTTTTCTTTACTTTATAGTGAATTTTAATAAATTGCATTTATACAGCCTTGTCTTTTAAATTATTAAATGCAATTTATTTTATAATTCTTAAAAATGGGGTGTGGTTTATGAAATTTGTTATTGATGGAATGGGCGGAGACAATGCTCCTAAAGCTGTAGTTGAGGGTGCTGTTGAAGCAATAAAGACTTTTTCAGATATTGAGATCTACATTACTGGTCCAGCTGAAAAACTAACAAAGGAATTGGAAAATTACACTTATGATAAATCAAAAATAAAAGTAGTTGATGCTACTGAAGTAATTTCCCCTAATGAGCATCCAGTTATGGCTTTAAGGAAGAAAAAAGATTCTAGTATGGTAAAAGCACTAAATCTTGTTAAGTCTGGTGATTGTGATGGCATAATATCAGCTGGTAGCACAGGAGCATTTTTAGCAGGGTGTACATTGATAGTTGGAAGAATTCCAGGGATTGAAAGACCTGTACTAGCTCCAATTATGCCTGGAAAGAATGGTAACTTTATGGTTATTGATGCTGGTGCAAACGTTGACTCAAAACCACACTATCTTCCACAATTTGCACTTATGGGAAAGGTATACTATAAAAGCGTTACTGGAGTTCATGAACCATCAGTTGGATTAATTAATATAGGTACTGAAGAAGAAAAAGGTAACGAGCTTACAAAAGCTGCCTATCCACTTTTGAAAAATACAGATATTAATTTCGTAGGAAATGTTGAGCCAAGAGAAGCACCAAAGGGTGATGTTAATGTATTAGTATGTGATGGATTTGTAGGAAATACATTACTTAAAACTTATGAAGGCGTTGCATCAACACTTTTAAATATGCTTAAAGACGAAATAAAAGCCTCAACCATTGGTAAAATTGGTGCGTTATTTTTACTTCCTGTCTTTAAAAAACTTCAAAAAAAGTTTGATTATAAAGAAGAAGGTGGTGCACCTTTTTTAGGAGTTCAAGGAATTTGTATCAAGGCACATGGAAGTTCTGATGGTAAAGCATTCAAAAACGCAATAAGGCAAGCAAAAATTTTCTATGAAAATGATATTTTATCTAAGATAAAAATAGAAATTGAAAAAATAAATAGGTAAAATACTTTTATATTATTAAAATAACAACATATTCTAATTTAGAATATTGACGGCAAAAAATATATATAATATTATCTAAGTAGACGGAAGTGGAGGTGAAAATATGTTTGAGAAAATTAAAGAAATTATAGCTGATAAGTTAAGTGTTAATGTTGATGACATTACTATGGAATCATCTTTTATAGAAGATTTAGGAGCTGATTCACTTGATATAGTTGAATTAATTATGGCATTAGAAGATGAATTAGAAATGGAAATTCCTGATGAAGATGCTGAGAAGTTTACAACTGTAGGAGATGTAGTTAACTACATTAAAGCACAGGGTGATGAATAAATAAGATCCCGCTAATTGCGGGATTTTAATTTTAAACTAGTGTATTCTTGAATTTGTTAAATGAACAACTTGAAGAATATACTTCGAGGAGAGATAATATGGAGTTAATGAACTTTGAAAAAAAGATTGAAATTTTTTTCGCTGATGAGAATTTTTTAAGAACAGCCCTTACACATTCCTCTTTTGCTCACCAATACAAAAATGTTGATCATAATGAAAGACTTGAATTCTTAGGAGACTCTGTATTACAGTTGACTATAACTGAGTACTTATTTAAAAAATATAGTCATAAAAGTGAAGGAGAGTTAACTAAGATAAGAAGTTTAATAGTTTGTGAAAATTCACTTTTCCAAATTGCTAAGACCTTAGAATTATCTTCCTTTATTAGAATGAGTAAAGGTGAGGAATTGACGGGTGGTCGTGAAAGAGCTTCGCTTTTAGCTGATGCTGTGGAAGCTGTAATCGCAGCAATCTATTTAGATAAAGGTTTAGAAGTTGCTAAAAATTTTATTTTAATTAACTTTGATCCAATTATAAAGATGGCTATTAAAAATGAAATTATTTTGGATTTCAAAACACGATTGCAAGAGTTGCTTCAGAAAAAAGGTGAGGTAGAAATTTCTTATCATCTAGTTAAATTTGAAGGACCTCCCCATAGAAGAAAATTCTTTATAGATGTATTTATCAATAATGAAAATTTCGGGTCAGGAGAAGGATACTCAAAGAAGGAAGCAGAACAAAATGCAGCTAAAAAGGCTTTAGAAAACTTGGAGGCAAAAAATGGGTAAAAACTATTATATCATTCCTTTGTTTGTTCCACACGAAGGGTGTCCGCATAATTGTGTTTTTTGCAATCAATCAAGAATAACTGGTGAGAGTGAAAGAGTAACTAGGGAAATTGCTATAAAGACTATTGATGAGTACCTTGAAACAATAAATAGTAATAGTTCAACGGTGGAAGTATCCTTTTTCGGAGGAACTTTTACTGCAATTAGAGAAGAAAATCAAAAAGAATTGCTTGAGGTCGCAAAACACTATAAAGATAAAGGCTTAATAGATAAGATTAGATTAAGTACTCGTCCAGATTATATAAATGAATATATACTGGACTATTTAAAAGAATATGGAGTAGATATTATTGAACTTGGCGTACAATCTCTTAATGAGGATGTATTGAAACTTTCAGGGAGAGGACATTCAAAAGAAGATGTGGAAAATGCATCGCGTTTGATTAAGGATTATGGGTTTACATTAGGGCATCAATTGATGATTGGACTTCCGGGAGATACTTTAGATAGAGATATTCAAAGTGTTAGAGATTCAATAGAGATGAAACCGGATATTGCAAGAATATATCCTGCATTAGTAATAAAAGATACTCCAATGGAAATAATGTATAAAAGAGGAACATTTATACCATATACATTAGAGGAAGCAGTAGAAGCTTCAAAGATTGTTTTTAAAGAATATAAAAGCAATAATGTTAAGGTTATAAGAATAGGACTTCAACCTACAGAAAACATTACTTTAGGAAAAGATATAATCGCGGGTCCATTTCACCCGGCGTTTAGAGAATTGGTTGAAGCAAGTATATTAGAAGAAAAATTAGTGTCAATTGCAAAAGAACATATCAGTTCAAGCACATTTGATATTTTAATAAATCCAAAAAACTTATCTAAGTTATATGCTGATAAGAAGAAATATTTTAATGAGTTAAATTCTAAATTAAAAGATATAAATATTAATGTAGTTCAAGATTCAGCTATAGATAGAGAGTCAATAATTATAAAATCTGGTGCAGATGAATTTAAAATTAATTTATAAACTTTAATACATAGTAGTTGTGTATAATAGCCTTAATAAACTAGAAATAATTAACTAAAGGCATTTTACACGACTTTTTTTAATCTTTAGGAATTTATAATATTTTAAGTGTTTAGATAACATTATAAATTTGAATTATAATCTAAGGATTTACTAGACTAAACTAAAGAGTAAAAAACTGAATTAGTCGCCTGCCAACTTTTCATCACATGTGTTTGGAAGGCATATGCTCGAAAAAAATCGACGGCTATGTTCGTCTTGACGATTTTTTATTGAAATTATTTACTTTTTACCAATATTATTTTAAACTTATTAAAGAATAGGAGTGAGAGAATGAAAAAGCAGACAAGAGATAAGGCTAAATATATTTTAATAATTTTTATGCTTTTAACATTTATACTTAGTTTACTTCCAAATTTCTTAAAAAGATAGGAGTGTCAACATGTTTTTAAAATCTCTAGAAATAAGAGGATTTAAATCTTTTGCAGATAAAACTGAATTAAAATTTAAGAAAGGGGTAACTGCTGTAGTTGGTCCTAATGGTAGTGGTAAAAGTAATATATCCGATTCTGTAAGATGGGTTTTAGGTGAACAAAGTATAAAAACATTAAGAGGCGGAAAAATGGAGGATGTTATTTTTGCAGGCACACAATTTAGAAAGCCTGTTGGACTAGCACAAGTATCCCTAACTTTAGATAATTCTGATAAAGAGCTTGGAATAGATTTTTCTGATGTCACAGTAACTAGAAGAATCTATAGATCTGGCGAAAGTGAGTATTTAATAAATAATTCTGTGTGTAGGTTAAAAGATATAACACAATTATTTATGGATACGGGTATAGGTAAAGAAGGGTATTCTCTTATTGGACAAGGTAAAATAGATGCTATCTTAAGTGGTAAAGCGGAAGAAAGAAGAGCGTTATTAGAAGAAGCAGCTGGTATCGTAAAGTATAAGTCTCGAAAAGATGAAGCAGAAAAGAAACTTTCAAACACAGAAGAAAATTTGGTTAGAATTAAAGATATTCTTTCTACATATGAAGAAAGAATTGAACCTTTAAGAATTGAAAGTGAAAAGGCTGCAAAATTTTTAGAGTTATCAAACGAGTTAAAATCAAGGGAAATTGATCTTTTAGTTCATCATATAAAAAGTGTTGAATATAACATTAAAACATATAATGACGAGCTTATTGAGGTGAAAAATAAAAGTAATTCTTTAAGAGAGGATATTAGTAAAGCTAAATCCAAACTATCTGAATATCAAAATGAAATAGAAGTGCTTGAAGGCAAAACTACTGAAGAAAGAATTGAATACTATAAAAGTAAAGAAAATATTACAGAATTAAATGCTGAAATAAACTTATTAGTTGAGAGAATTGCCAATATTGATGAACAGATAAAAAATAATAATAAAGAAAAGACTAATATAACAGATAAAATAGAAAATCTTATTAACTTACAAGATAAACTTGTATTAGAAATGGAATCTAAAAAGCAAGAATTATTAGATTTGCAATTTAACATATATGAACTAGATAAAGATGCAAATATAATAACTGATGAAATTTCAGAAAATGAGGACAAGGTTGGAAAACTAAAGCAATCTGAAATAGAAGAATATAAAAAAATAGCTGAATTAGAAAATGAGAAAAAAATTATAGAAAATACTCTAGAATCTTTAAACTCAAATTTAAAAGAAATTGAGGAAAACAGTGTTAATCTTAAAAACTCTTCAACTATAAATGCTAATACTAAGATATTACTAGATGAAAAGTTAGAAGAACATAAAAAATTGATATTAGAATTAGAAGAAAAAATAAGATTAAATAAAAAAGAGATATCAAGAATTCAAGCTGAAATTATAAAAAAAGAGCAAGAATTTAGAGATGTAAATAGTGAGCTTACAAGATCAGATGCAACTTTCAAGATGATAAATAACTTAGAAAAACATTTTGAAGGATATAATAAATCCACAAAAGTTCTTATGGAACATATGTCAAAAGGCTTTGTAGGAAATTTAAATTCTAAAGTAACAATTCTCGGAGAAACTATTCAAGTTCCAAAGAAGTATGAAGTTGCAATAGAAATTGCATTAGGTGCAGGTATTTCTAATATTATTACTGAAGATGAAAATACTGCTAAGAATCTTATTGATTATTTAAAATCCAATAAGTTAGGTAGAGCTACATTTTTACCACTAACTATTATTCAAGGTAAAAAAATTAATATAGATAACAAAATAAAAGATATACAAGGATATATTGGAATAGCTTCAGACTTGGTTAAATATAACAACAAGTATGAAAGTGCAATTCAATATTCTCTTGGAAGAACTTTAGTTGTTGAAACAATGGAGTCAGCATTAAAGGTTGCTAAGGTAGGAAATTACTCATATAGAATTGTAACCTTAACTGGCGAAGTCGTTAATCCAGGTGGAGCTCTTACTGGTGGTAACTATGGTGGAAAAAATAGCTCTATCATTAGTAGAAAAAGAGAACTAGAAGAATTAAAGAACAAGATTACTTCTCTTGAAGAGAGAGCTGACGTATTGAAGAAAGAAATTTCTGAAATAAAAGAAAAAGCTATGAAATATGATGAAGATAATCTTAATAAGCGAGATGAAATTCATTTTAATAATATAGAAATAGCCAAGCTTCAAGGAGAAATTAAAAATATCCAAAATGAATGGCTTAAGATTAATGATTTTCTTGTAACAGCTGCAAATCAAAAGAAAGAAATTGAAAATAGAACAGTTGAGCTAATAAACAAAATGGACTCAATTGAAAAGTTAATCAATGACTCAAATTCTTCTACCTTCAAAAACAAGGATTTAATTAAAGAGATAGAAGAAAAAATTAAAGAATTAAACGCAGTTGTTATTGAAAAAAGAGATAAAACAACTGACTTTAAAATTAAAAAAGCAACTGTAGAAGAGTTTATTTCAAATAGATCCTCTGAGAGTCAAAGACTTGAATCTGAATATAATGAAGCTATTGCTAAGATTCAGGATTTAACTAACTCAGTTAAAAGTGGAAATGAATCTAAAATACTATTTAACGAGAAAATTGTAACTAATAAACAACAAATTGAAGAATTAACTTTACATATTAATGCTTTTGATGAAAAGTGGAAAGAAACAGAAGCGCTCAAAGCTTCTCTAAAAGAAAAGATTAATACGATTGAAAGTGAACAGGAAACATTAGTTAAGCTACTAGAAAAGAACGAAGATGAATATCATAAGAAAGAAATGGGAAAAGCTAAATTTGACATTGAGAAGGATAGCTATTACACTAAGTTAAATGAAGATCTTAACTTAACTTATGCAGAAGCTGTTGAGCTAGCATCTGAAATAGAAAATTTAAATTCTCATAAGGATGAAATTAATAAATATAAGAGAGATATAAATTCTCTTGGAGTTGTTAATGTAAGTTCTATAGAAGAGTATAAAGAAGTTAAAGAAAAATTTACTTTTATGAATTCTCAAAAAGATGATTTAGAAAATGCAAAAAAAGATTTGTTAGATGTTATCGATGATATGACTTATAAGATGAAGGAATTATTTAAAGATAATTTTAAAGTTTTAAACTTATATTTTAGCGAAACATTTAAGGAGTTATTTAAAGGTGGTAGTGCAGAACTTATATTAGGTGAAGGTGATGAGCTTACTGCCAATATAGATATTAATGTTCAACCCCCAGGTAAAAAAGTTCAAAACATAAATCTAATGTCTGGTGGAGAGAAGGTTATGTCTGCAATAGCATTATTATTTGCTATTTTAAAGATGAAGCCTACACCATTCTGTATCTTGGACGAAATTGAAGCAGCACTAGATGATGCAAATGTTTATAGGTATGCAGAATTTTTGAAAAAATTCTCAAGCAATATTCAGTTTATTGTTATTACTCATAGAAAAGGAACAATGGAAGCATCCGACATTATGTATGGAGTAACAATGGAAGAAAAGGGAGTATCAAAAGTAGTTTCAGTCAATTTAGAAAATTAATAGGAGGTCTTAATATGTTTGGAGGATTTTTTGATAAGTTAAAAAGTGGATTATCAAAAACTAGAGATAGCTTAACAGATAAAATCAATGAGGCATTAAAATTAGCAGTAACAATAGATGAAGATTTGTATGAGGAATTAGAAGAAATTCTTATTACTTCAGATATTGGAATGGATACAACTTTAAATATAATTGAAAGATTGAGAGCAAAAATAAGAAAAGAAAAAATTGCAGATCCTGCTATGGTATGGCCAGCTATCAAAGAAGTTATTAAAGAAATTCTTTTAGAAGGGGCCCCTGAAAAAACAGAACCTGATAAGAAAATCATTTTAATAATTGGAGTTAACGGAGTAGGTAAAACTACATCAATAGGAAAGCTTTCTGCAAAATTTAAATCAGAAGGACATAAGGTATTGATGGCTGCTGCAGATACATTTAGAGCTGCAGCTATTGATCAATTAGAAATTTGGAGCAAAAGAGCTGGTGTAGATATAGTTAGACATCAAGAAGGTTCAGATCCAGCAGCTGTAGTTTTTGATGCATTACAAGCTTCAAAATCTAGAGGGGTTACTAGACTTTTAATAGATACGGCTGGTAGACTTCATAATAAGAAAAATCTTATGGATGAATTAGCTAAGATTAATAGAGTTATTGATAGAGAAATGGATGGAGTAGCAAGAGAAACTCTTTTAGTTTTAGATGCTACAACAGGGCAAAATGCTGTAATTCAAGCAAAACAATTCATGGAGGCTTGCCCTATTGATGGAATAATCTTAACTAAGCTAGATGGTACCGCAAAAGGTGGAGTAGTGATTTCTATAAAACAAAATCTTAACTTACCTGTTAGATATATTGGAGTAGGGGAAGGTATAGATGACCTTCAAGAATTTAATGCAGAGGATTTTGTAGAAGCTTTATTCTAAAAAATATATAATGCAAAAATCATACTACATCTCACTGTCCAACTCTTTGTTAAAATGTCTAAGAGTTGAACAGTGACCTGTAAATTCTTTAATGCATTATATTTAATAGTGTTAAGTAAAAATACTTGACACTATTTTTATATTCTGATATTATAATATTCGTGGTCGGGTGATGATATGGAAGATAGATTTGAAATATCGCTTTTGTTAGACTTTTACGGCAATTTATTAACTCCTAAACAAAAAACTATTATGGAGTTATATTATAATGAAGATCTGTCATTAGGAGAAATTGCTGAAATTAATAATACTTCGAGGCAGGCTATTCATGATCTAACTAAAAGGTGTTATAAATTATTGTTAAACTATGAAGAAAAGCTTTCGCTTTTAAGTAAATATAATATTAGAGAAGATAAATATAAAACTGCATTAGATGACATAAAAGATCGCTTTAAGCTTTCTGAAGAAGCAATTAATTATATAAATAAATTATTTGAAGATATAAATAATTCTTAGGAGGATTTACATGGCTTTTGAAAGTTTATCAGAAAAATTACAAGAAGCCTTTAAGAAACTTAGAGGTAAAGGAAAGTTAACTGAAAAAGATATAAAAGAAGCCATGAGGGAAGTTAAACTAGCCCTTTTAGAAGCAGATGTTAACTACAGAGTTGTTAAAAACTTTGTTTCAAGCGTAAGTGCAAAATGTGTAGGAGAAGATGTTTTAGGAAGCTTAACTCCTGGACAACAAGTTATTAAAGTAGTTAACGATGAACTAACTGAACTTATGGGTAAATCTGAAAGTAAACTTAACACTTCAGATTCTGGACTTACAGTAATAATGTTAGTAGGACTTCAAGGTGCAGGTAAAACTACCATGTGTGGTAAGTTAGCTCTTTCCTTAAGAAAGAAAAATAAGAAACCTTTATTAGTAGCTTGTGACGTTTATAGACCTGCAGCTATTAAACAATTAGAAGTTGTAGGAAAAGGCATAGATATTCCTGTATTTACTATGGGAGATAAAATCAGTCCAGTTGATATAGCTAAAGCTGGTATAGCTAAGGCAAGGGAAGATGGACATAATGTTGTAATCATAGATACAGCTGGTAGACTTCATATTGACGAAGCATTAATGGATGAGTTAAAGAACATTAAAGCTGGGGTTAACCCAAATGATATTCTTTTAGTTGTTGATTCTATGACTGGTCAAGATGCTGTAAATGTAGCTGAAAGCTTTAATAACACTCTAGATATAACAGGTGTTATCCTTACAAAGCTTGATGGTGACACAAGAGGTGGAGCAGCATTATCTATTCGTAGTATTACTGAAAAGCCAATAAAATTTGTAGGTATGGGAGAAAAGATGAATGATCTTGAAGTTTTCCATCCTGATAGAATGGCATCAAGAATACTTGGCATGGGAGATGTTCTTTCACTAATAGAGAAAGCTCAAGCATCTATAGATGAAAAGGAAGCTGAAGATTTAGCAAAAAAAGTATTTGGTTCAGATTTTAACTTCGAAGATTACTTAACTGCTATGGAGCAGATGAATAAATTAGGTCCAATAAATAAAATACTTGAAATGATGCCAGGAATTAATGCGAAACAACTTCAAGGAGTTGACTTTGCAGCTGGTGAAAAACAAATGGGGAGAACAAAAGCTATTATTCAATCAATGACTCAAAAAGAAAGAAGAAATCCTCAATTAGTTTCGGGTTCTTCTTCAAGAAAAAAGAGAATAGCTCATGGTTCTGGAACAAGTATTCAAGAAATAAATAAGTTGTTAAAAGGCTTTGAAGCCGCTAGAAAACAAATGAAGCAAATGAAATCATTGACTAAGAACTCTAAAAAAGGCTTGTTTGGAAAACTTCCTTTTTAGATAATATATATTAGTATTTAATACCTTAAAGGAGGTGAAATTAATGGCAGTAAAAATCAGATTAAGAAGAATGGGTGCTAAAAAAGCTCCTTTCTATAGAGTTGTTGTTGCAGATTCAAGAAGTCCAAGAGATGGAAGATTCATCGAAGAAATTGGATACTACAACCCAGTTGCTCAACCAGATGCAGAAATTAAAATAGATTCTGAAAAAGCAGCTAAATGGTTAGGAAATGGTGCACAACCAACTGATATAGTTAAAAAGTTATTTGTTAAAGCAGGAATCAATAAGTAATATCTGGGAGGTGAATCTGTTAAGAGAGTTATCTTAACAGTTACTATGAAAGATTTAGTTGAAATTATCGCCAAGTCTTTAGTTGACAATCCAGATGCTGTTGAAGTTAAGGCGGTTGCCGGTGAGCAATCCCTTATCCTTGAACTTAAGGTTGCCCCAGAAGACATGGGTAAAGTAATAGGTAAGCAAGGACGAATAGCAAAAGCAATAAGAACAGTAGTAAAAGCTGCAGCAATCAAAGAAAATAAGCGTGTAGTTGTAGAAATTATCTAAGAGAGTTAGGTTTGTGCCTAGCTCTTTTATTTTACACTTTGGGGATTTATAATATTTTAATAATGACGATTTTTATAAAAAAACCTTATAATTCCTAAGATTAGTATACAAAGTTAAGTTTTTATGTTTTAATATAACTTAGGAATTTTTGAATATAAGGAGTGATAATTTTGAAAGAATTTTTTAATATAGGTCAAATTGTAAATTCACACGGTATTAAAGGTGAAGTTAAGGTACTTCCTTTAACTGACGATGTTATGAGATTTAAAAAGCTTAAATCTATACTGATTGGCGATATAGAATATAAGATTGAATCATGCAAATTTCAAAAAGATAGAGTGATACTAAAGCTTGAAGGTATTGAAGATATGAATTCTGCATTAAAACTAAAAACTAAATATCTTAAAGTTCAAAGAAAAGATGCTGTAAAGTTACCTGAAGATACATATTTTATTGCAGATTTAATTGGTTGTAATGTTTATGATACTAATGATACTTTAATAGGAAAGATATATGATGTAATTAAAACTGGTAGCAATGATGTTTACTGGATTAAAGAACCTAAAGAAGTATTAATTCCTGTGTTAAAGGAAATAGTATTAGATATAAATATAGAAGATGCAAAAATTGTTATTAAACCTATAGGTGAATGGCAAGATGAAGATTAGTATATTAACTCTCTTCCCTGAAATGTTTAATATCTTTAATCATTCTATAATAGGAAGAGCTAAAGAAAATAACATACTTTCTATAGAACCAATTAATATAAGAGACTATACTGAAAATAAACATAAGAAGGTTGATGATTATCCCTATGGTGGAGGAGCTGGAATGGTAATGAGTGCCCAGCCAGTTGTTTCGGCTATAAAAGCATTAAAAGAAATTAACAATGGCAAAGTAATATTTCTTGGACCGAGAGGAGTAACCTTCAATCAATCACTAGCTAAGAAATTATCAAAAGAGGATAATTTAATTTTTGTATGCGGTCATTATGAAGGAATCGATGAAAGAGCATATAAATACTTTGATATGGAGATTTCCTTAGGAGATTTTGTATTAACAGGAGGAGAAATGGCTTGCATTCCTATAGTTGATAGCATTGCAAGACTAATTCCTGGAGTGCTAGGAAAAGAAGAGAGTTTTCAAGAGGAATCCTTTTATGAAGGTCTTCTTGAATATCCTCAATATACTAGACCAGAAACATTTGAAGATGAGAAAGTCCCTGAAGTCCTGTTATCTGGACATCATGAAAATATAAGAAAATGGAGAAGAAAAATGTCTTTAGATATAACTAAAAAAAGACGTCCTGATCTATTTAAAGAAGTGACTTTGACCAAAGAGGATATTAAGCTATTAAAAAAAGAATAGCATTGTAAATTTATGTTGCATGAATATACTCTTTATGGTAAAATAATCGTTGTGCTAGTACGGGCGGTCCTCTGACAAACACTATTGTTAAGAACGTCACATTAATATTTAGGAGGGAATGCACATGAACGAAATTATAAGAGCTATAGAACAAGAACAATTAAGAAGTGATCTTCCAAACTTTGGTATAGGTGATACTATTAAAGTTCACGTTAAAATCAAAGAAGGAAACAGAGAAAGAGTTCAAGTTTTCGAAGGAACTGTTATTAAGAAACAAAACGGTGGAGCTAGAGAAACTTTCACTGTTAGAAGAGTAGCTTACGGTACAGGAGTTGAAAGAACTTTCCCTATAAACTCCCCAATTATCGAAAAAATCGAAGTTGTAAGATACGGTAAGGTAAGAAGAGCTAAACTTTACTACTTAAGAGATAGAGTTGGTAAGGCAGCTAAAGTAAAAGAATTAATAAAATAATTCAAATAGAAATGGGGCTTTATAAGTCCCTTTTTTATTTATAAAATATCATGAAGTGTAGAGGAGTGATTTTATGGCTATTAACTGGTTTCCTGGACACATGGTTAAAACTAAAAGAGAGATAAAAGAGAATTTAAAACTTGTAGATGCAGTTATAGAAATACGTGATGCAAGAATCCCTAAAGCATCTGCAAATCCAGATATAGATGCACTATGCAAAGACAAACCGAGAGTAATTATTCTAAATAAGAGTGATTTAACAGATACAGCTTCAACTAGAAAATGGATAGATTATTTATCAAACGAAAATGTAAAAACTATCGCGTTAAATTCATTAAAAGGTGATGGAATTAGAAGTATTAAACCAGCACTAGACGAATTATTAAAAGAAAAGCACGAGAGACAAAGAAGAAAAGGTTTAGTTAAAATAATTACAAGAGTAATGGTAGTTGGAATCCCTAATGTAGGTAAATCAACTTTTATAAATAAAATGGCTAAAAATAATATTGCAAAAACTGGTGATAGACCAGGTGTAACTAAAAGTAAACAATGGATAAAAACTTCTATAGGAATTGAACTTATGGACACTCCAGGAGTACTTTGGCCTAAATTCGAAGATGAAGACGTAGCATTAAACTTAGCTTTTACTGGTGCAATTAAAGATGAAATAATGGATATTGAGGAATTAGCTTTAAAGCTTGTTGAAAGACTTCAAGTTCATTATCCAGAAAACTTAAAAACTAGATATAAAATAGAAAACCTAGGAGAAACTCCATTAGAAACTCTAGATTTAATTGCTAAAAAAAGAGGATGTATAGTTTCTGGCGGGGAAATCAATTATAATAGAATTGCAGTTATTTTATTGGATGAGTTTAGAGGTGGAAAAATAGGGAACATCACTCTAGAGATTCCTGATTAGGAGAAGCTAATATGTTTATATTAAATAAAACTATAGGTGAATATTCATTTAAAGAATTAAAAGAAATGGTGAAAGACATTTCACTTACAGAAATAATTTCAAATGATGAATTTACAAAATTTATTGATTTACTACTAAATGATAGCAGAAAGAATTTTAATGATTTAGGTAAAAAGTTCTTAAGAGATATTGATAAATATAAGAAAGAACAAGACCGTGTATCTAACATGTATTCTTTTGACAAAAGTCATGGTAACTATAATATCATTGCTGGAGTAGATGAGGTTGGCAGAGGCCCATTGGCTGGACCTATTGTTTCTTGTGCTGTAGTTTTAGATTTAAATGTTGATATCACTGATATTATACTTGGAATTAAGGATTCTAAGGCTTTATCTAAGGAAAAAAGAGAAGAATTAAGTGAAATCATAAAAGAAAAAGCTCTTTCTTACTCAATAGCCATGTGTGACAATTTGGAGATTGATGAAAAAGGAATCGGAGTTTGCAATAATAAAGTATTCATAGAAGCTTGTAAAGGCTTAAAACATAAACCTGAATTTATTTTATCTGACGGTTATCCAATAAGGGGTATAGATATAAAAAATACTGGTGTTGTAAAAGGCGATACAAAAAGTGCATCAATTGCCTGTGCTTCAATTGTGGCTAAAGTATTTAGGGATAATCTAATGGAAGAATATCATAATAAATACCCTATGTATTATTTTAATGAGAATGCTGGTTATGGCACAGTTAAGCATGTAGAGGCCATTAAAAAGCATGGTCCCTGTGAAATACATAGATTGAGTTTCTTAAAAAATATATTGTAATTAATTATAGGTTTTTTTTATAGGAATCTTAACTTATACTTACATAAATAAGTTAATAGTTCAACTTAAGACCCTATAAGCTAAAGGCATCCTCGTAATATTGGATGCTTTTTTTATTTTTATCTATATCTAAAGTTATTGTTATTACATCAAATCTTGCGTTTAAATGATATAAATTATTTTTATGTATGTAATATCTTGCAGTTTTTATACATTTCACTTTCTTAAAGTAATTAATTGACTCTTCTCCTAATCCATAATTTGAAAAGCATCTTGTTTTAACTTCAATAAAAATTAAAACATCCTCTTTTAATGCAATAATATCTATTTCCCCATTTTTAGAAAAATAATTTCTATTTAAAATAGCATATCCTTTATTTTTAATAAATTCACATGCATAGTCTTCTCCATAATTACCTATATTTTTCTTGTTTTTCACTTAAATCACCTCAAATAATATTATTGACAATTTTTATAAAAATGGTAATGATATCAATATTTTTGTCAATAATGACATTGAGGTGATAAAATGGCTGTAATAATCAAGAGTGGAACAGTGTTAAATCTTCAAGGAATACTAGTTGATGTTGAAGTAGAAATATTTAAGGGTCTTCCCTCCTTTACAATAGTAGGTTTAGCTGACCAATCAATTAAGGAATCTAAAGAGAGAATAAAGGCGGCAATAATAAATTCGGGCTTTAAGTTTCCTCTCGGTAAAATAGTTATAAATTTAGCACCAGCCAATATTAAAAAGATAGGTTCCGTATTAGACCTCCCAATGTCTATAGGTATTTTACTTGCCAGTAATCAAATTTCTGTAGAGAATATAGAGAAGTTTCTAATAGCAGGTGAGCTGAGTTTGGGAGGAGATGTAAAAGAGATCAAAGGATTATTTCCTATTTTACAAGAAGGAATTGATAAAGGAATTAATAAGTTCATTATTCCAGAAGAAAATTCTTATCAAAGCGATTTTTTCTACAAGGGTGATATTTATTTAATGAATAATCTTAAAAATACAGTCAATTATCTAATTTATAGAGATCAATTACCTTCAGATAGAGCAGATTTTAAAACTCCCCCTATGATAAGTGGAGATTTAGATGATATTATTGGGCAAGAAGGGGTTTTACGATCTATTGAAATATCTGCTGCTGGATTTCATAACATTGCTTTATATGGATCACCTGGTGCAGGTAAAACTTTAATTGCTAAAAAAATTCAAGAGATTTTGCCTAGTATGAGTTACGAGGAGGCTTATGAGGTCTTCAAAATATATAGTATGTCAGAAAACTCAAAAGAACTTTTTGAATCATTAAAAAGACCTTTTCGAAGTCCTCACCATTCCTGCACAGTTGCATCCTTAACTGGAGGCATTAAAGGTAAGCTTGGTGAAATAACTTTAGCTCATAATGGGGTTCTTTTTCTAGATGAATTCCTACATTTTAAAAAAGAGTGTATCGAAGAACTTAGGGAACCTTTAGAAAGTAAAGAAATTAATATTAGTAGACTAAATTGTAATATTAAGCTTCCAGCTAAATTTCTATTATTAATTGCCTTTAATCCATGCCCCTGTGGAAATTATCTAAGCCTTACACGTAATTGCACTTGTACTGAAGGGGAAAGAATTAGATATTTAAATAAAATAAGTAAACCAATTCTAGATAGAATAGATATGTTTACTTATGTTCCTAGAGTTGAATTCAAAGCTCTTTCAAAAAACAATAAAAAACCTTTAAGCAAATCAATATGTGAGGACATAAAATATGCAACTGAAGTTCAAAATGATAGGTATTCTAAATGTAAGGATAAATACAATGGATTAGTAACAACTAAAGAGCTAATGAGAAATATAAACATTGAAAAAACTGCATTAGAGAAATTAAATCTTTTATATGAAAGTCTTGGATTAACAATGAGAGGCTATTATAAAATTTTAAGACTATCTAGAACTATCGCAGATCTACAAAGAGATGAAAAGCTAAACCAAAACCATATTTTTGAAGCTATAAATTATAGGAAATTTATAGGGCAGGAGGTAATATGAATAATGAAAATAACGAGACTTTCTATAAGCTATGGTTAGCTACTATTAATATACCTAACGCACAAAAGATATATTTAAAAAATAAATTTAAGAGCGAAAAAAATATATATAATTTCTATAAAAGGTTTAAAAATGACTCTTTTAATTATAAATTTACAGATAAAATATTATCAACAAAAGATGAAGATGTATATAATTTAATTGACTACATAAATAATAATTCTATATCATTTTTTACATATGACGACATGGATTATATTAAAGATTTTGAACATCTTAAAGAACCTCCTTATATACTATTCTATAAAGGAGACTTAAATAAACTTTCAAGTAAACGAAGAATATCTATAGTTGGTTCTAGAAAACCTACTGCTTACGGTGCTCAAATCACTAAATTGATTGCTATTGAACTAGCAAAGAATGATATAGCCTTAGTTAGTGGTGGTGCTTATGGAGTTGATACAATAGTTCATAAGTGTGCTATCTCCTACAATAGCCCAACATGCGCAGTTTTAGGCTGTGGTATTGATTTAGTATATCCAAAGGTAAATCAAAAACTATATGAAAGTATATTAGAAAATGGCGTAATTATATCAGAATTTTTACCTGGAACGCCACCATACGCGTATAATTTTCCTAGAAGAAATAGAATAATTAGTGCTCTTGGAGATTCGTTAATTGTTACTGAAGCTACTGAAAAAAGTGGCAGCTTAATAACGGTAGGCTATTCATTAGAACTTGGACGTGATATTATTGCAGTTCCAGGAAATCCATTAAGTCAAAATAGCAAAGGGTGTAATCAGCTTATAAAAGATGGAGCTAAAATTCTTCCAGAAATCGATGACTTATATGAACTATTAAAAATTAAAAAAGTGGCTAAAAATAGTAATAAATATACTGGAGAGAAGGCCATTCTATTAAGCATGATAGGAAAAACTCCTATTCACATTAATGAGTTGGCACAAAAATGTAATATTGACATAAATACGATTTATGGTTTATTATTTGAATTGCAACTTGAAAAAGTAGTAATTAGTTTAAATGGAAACTATTTTGCTAGGATAAGTTAAATTTTTAAGGGGGTGAACACCTCTAGCATAGAGGTAAGTAATGGGACAAAATTTAGTTATTGTTGAGTCACCAGCTAAAGCAAAAACCATTGGCAAATATTTAGGTAAAAACTACGTAGTTGAAGCATCAATGGGACATGTACGTGATCTTCCTAAGAGTCAATTAGGCGTAAGTATAGAAGAAAATTTTTCCCCTAAGTATATAACTATTAGAGGAAAAGGGGATTTACTAGATAAATTGAAAAAACTTGCTAAGAAGAGTGACAAGATATTTCTTGCTACTGACCCTGATAGAGAAGGGGAAGCTATTTCATGGCATTTAGCAAATATTTTGAAGATATCCAGTGAAGAGTCTTGTAGAATAGAATTTAACGAAGTAACAAAAGAAGCTGTTAAGGCTTCAATAAAAAAGCCAAGACCAATAAATCAAAATTTAGTAGATGCACAACAAGCAAGAAGAGTATTGGATAGACTTGTGGGATATCAAATAAGCCCTATATTATGGAAAAATGTAAAATGGGGATTAAGTGCAGGAAGAGTTCAATCTGCTGCCCTTAAACTTATTTGTGATAGAGAAGAGGAAATAAAAGCTTTTGAGCCTAAGGAATTTTGGACTGTTGATTGTTTCTTAAAAAAGAACAATAAAAAATTTCAAGTAAAGCTATCACAATACAAAAATAAAAAAATAGAAATAAATACTGAAGAAAAAGCATTAAAAATAATTGATGATTTAAATGAAGGAAATTATTTAGTAAAAGAAGTTAAAAAGGGTAGTAAGCTTAAAAATCCATTGCCACCTTTCACAACTTCAACATTACAACAAGATGCTAATAAAAAACTTAATTTTATGACTAAGAAAACAATGTCTGTAGCACAAAAGCTTTATGAAGGTGTTGAAATAAAAGGAAGAGGTACAATAGGTTTAATTACTTATATGAGAACTGACTCAGTTAGAATTTCCTCTGAAGCTCAAGGAAAAGCTCTTGAATTTATTAAAGAGACATACGGAGAATCATATTCTCCAAAAACACCAAGAGTTTTCAAAAGTAAAAAAAATATTCAAGATGCTCATGAAGCAATAAGACCAACTTACATTGAAATAACTCCAGAGATAGCTAAAGATAATCTTACACCTGAAGGTTATAAACTATACTCACTTATATGGAAAAGATTTGTTGCAAGTCAAATGTCTTCATGCGAATTAAACACTATTTCAGTTTTAATCGAAAATGGAGATTATAAATTAAGAGCATCAGGTTCTAATATAAAATTTGATGGATTTATGAAAATATATGAATATACTACTGACGAGGAAAATGAAGATGTTACTATTCCGGAAATAGAATCAGGTGAAGAGTTAAAAGAAGATTCAATCTCGCCTAAACAACACTTTACACAACCTCCAAGTAGATATACTGAAGCATCTTTTGTAAAATTATTAGAGGAAAAGGGTATTGGGAGACCTAGTACCTATGTTCCAACGATATCAACCTTAATAGATAGAAAATATGTATTAAGAGAGAAGAAAAATTTAATTCCTACTGACTTAGGATTTATAGTAAATAATATTATGTCAGATTATTTTAATGAAATTGTAGATACTGATTTTACAGCAGAAATGGAATCAAAGTTAGATAATATAGAAGAAGGAAAAGACAACTGGAAAAAAATTGTCGAGGAATTCTTTACTCCATTGAAAGTATCAATAGAAAAAGCTGAAACTGAAGTATCAAAGATTGTAATTGAAGACAAGGTTTCCGATGTTCCATGTGATAAGTGTGGAAGAATGATGGTAATTAAACATGGACGTTTTGGAGATTTCCTTGCATGTCCTGGGTATCCGGAATGTCAAAATACTAAACCAATTGTTCATGAAATAGATGCACCATGTCCAAAATGTGGTGGAAAAGTATTGCTTAAGAGAAGTAAGAAGGGCAATAAATTCTATGGTTGTTCAAATTACCCTAGTTGTGACTTTGTAAGTTGGCATGAGCCTGCAAAGGAAAAATGTGAAAAATGTAATTCACCTATGGTCTACAGATATTCTAAATCAAAAGGTAAATATTTGGAATGTACTAACTCAGAATGTGGGAATAAGGTACCAGTAAACACCGAAAATGAAGAACAATAATGTCGAAATATAAAAGAGTAGGTTGAAAATGATATTTTCTTGTGGTATATTATAAATAGTAAAAATAATCGTAAAATTTCAACTATTTGAAATTTTCAAATAATATTAATATATTTATAGTTTAAAACTATTAGGAGGAGCTCTATGTCAACCCTACTCTCAAAAACAAGAAAGTTAAATAAAATACTACAAAAATCCGGTACTGAGCCAGTTGCTTTTGAAGATATATGTGAAATGTTAAGTGATGTTATGGAATGTAATGTTTATGTAGTGAGCAGAAGAGGAAAAATTCTTGGGCATACATTTTCAGTTGGATTTGAGTGCGATATCATGAAGAGAAAAGTACTTGAAGAAAAGAAATTTCCTGAGGACTATAACAACAAACTACTTAACATTCATGAATCTTTACCAAACTTACATAACAAAGGAATATGTGTTTTTGATGGACAAGGCGGTTGTAATTTAGATAATAAAATTACTACTATTGTACCTCTCATAGGTAACAGGGAAAGACTTGGAACTCTTTTACTTGCTAGATTTGGAAATCCATTTAATGATGAAGATTTAGTTCTAGCTGAATATTCTGCAACTATAGTAGGTATGGAAATGTTAAGAGCAAAACAAGTTGAACTTGAGGATGAAGCTAGAAAGAAAGCCGTAGTTCAATTGGCTATAGGTACACTATCCTATTCAGAATTAGAAGCTGTAGAACACATCTTTGATGAATTAGAAGGAAATGAAGGACTTTTAGTAGCATCTAAAATAGCTGATAAAGTTGGGATTACAAGATCTGTTATTGTAAATGCACTAAGAAAATTTGAAAGTGCTGGTGTAATAGAATCAAGATCACTTGGTATGAAGGGAACTCATATCCGTATACTTAATGATAAGCTATTAGAAGAGTTAAAAAAGATTAAATAATAAACATAAAGGAATTTAGTATGTACTAAATTCCTTTTTTAATGTCCATAGATATTTTTATTTGTCAAAAAAAAGTAAAAATTTTAAATTTTTATGTTGATACTTAAAATCCTCTATGTTATACTATCTAAGGTAAGAAAATACACACATCATCTTATTTATAGAGTGGTGCCCTAAGGGAAGATCTGTAAAAATGCCGATGATGGAGGTTAAACCAATAGGAGGTAACAATAATGTCAGTAATTTCAATGAAACAATTATTAGAAGCAGGTGTTCACTTTGGACATCAAACAAGAAGATGGAACCCTAAAATGGCTCCATATATATTCACAGAAAGAAATGGAATATATATAATAGATCTTCAAAAAACAGTTAAGAAGGTAGAAGAAGCTTATGACTTCATCAAAGAAGTAGCAACAGAAGGAAAAGATATACTTTTCGTTGGTACTAAGAAACAAGCTCAAGAAGCTATTCAAGAAGAAGCTATAAGATCAAACATGCATTTCGTTAATAATAGATGGTTAGGTGGAATGTTAACTAACTTCAATACTATAAGAACAAGAATCAGAAGATTAGCTGAATTAGAACAAATGGAACAAGATGGAACTTTCGAAGTTCTTCCTAAGAAAGAAGTAACTAATCTAAAAAATGAAAAAGAAAAGTTAATCAAAAACTTAGGCGGAATGAAAGAAGTTAATGTTTCTAACATAGGAGCAATGTTCGTTGTTGACCCTAGAAAAGAAAAGAATGCTATTTCTGAAGCTAAAATTCTTGGAATTCCTGTTGTAGCTATAGTTGATACAAACTGTGATCCAGATGAAGTTGATTATGTAATACCTGGAAACGATGATGCTATAAGAGCAGTAAAATTAATAACTGCTAAATTAGCTGATGCTATAATAGAAGGAAGACAAGGCGAACAATTAGCTGAATAATTTAAGAAAATAAAGGTAGGTGAAGAATTTCTTCATTTACCTTTTGACTTAATAAATTTAAGGAGGAATTAAGATGATAACTGCACAATCAGTTAAGGAATTAAGAGAAAGAACTGGCGCAGGTATGATGGACTGCAAAAAAGCCTTAACAGAATGTAATGGAGATATGGATAAGGCTGTTGAAATATTAAGAGAAAAAGGTCTTGCAGCTGCTGCTAAAAAAGCAGGAAGAGTTGCTGCAGAAGGTATTGTTAAAACTTACATTTCTGCTGATAAGAAAAAAGGAGCTATTGTTGAATTAAACTGTGAAACAGATTTCGTTGCTGCAAACGATGAATTCATTGCTTTCGCTGATAGATTAGCTGAAATGGCTTCAACTACAACTGCTGCTGATGTAGAAGCTTTTGTAAACGAAAAATTCAATGATGAACAAACAATCCAAGAAGCTTTAACTGCTTTAATTGCTAAGCTTGGAGAAAACATGACTGTAAGAAGATTCAAGAACTTATCAGTTGAAAACGGTGTTGTAGCTAGTTACATACACGGTGGCGGAAGAATCGGTGTTTTAGTTGAAGTTGGTTCAGAAGTTCAAGGAAATGTTGTTGAAGAAGTAGCTAAGGATATTTGTATGCAAGTTGCTGCTGCAAACCCAGCATTCTTAAATAAAGATCAAGTTGATAACGAATCACTTGAAAAAGAAAAAGAAATCTACAGAGTTCAAGCTTTAAATGAAGGAAAGCCTGAAAACATAGTAGAAAAAATGGTTATGGGAAGAATCCAAAAATACTACAAAGAAGTTTGTCTTTTAGATCAAGCTTGGGTAAAAGATGGAGACAAAACTATAACTAAATATCTTCAAGAGAAATCTAAAGAAGTTGGTTCTCAAATTACTGTAAACTCTTTCGTAAGATTCGAAAGAGGAGAAGGTATCGAGAAGAAAGAAGAAAACTTTGCTGAAGAAGTTGCAAGACAAATTGGAGCAAAATAATTTAAAAGAGAACACAAAGTGTTCTCTTTTTTTAAAATAATATTCAATTGGAGGATGAAATATGTCAGAGTGTAAATATAAAAGAGTAATGCTAAAGTTATCTGGAGAAGCATTAGCTGGAGCTAACGGATTCGGAATAGACTTTAACGTAGCACTAAGAATTGCCAGTGAAATTAAGGAATTAGTTGATATGGGTGTAGAAGTTGGTGCTGTAGTTGGTGCTGGAAACATATGGAGAGGCAGACAAGGTGAAGATATGGACAGAACTACTGCTGATTATATGGGAATGCTTGGAACATGTATAAACGCATTAGCATTACAAGATTCTTTAGAAAGTTTAGGGGTAATGACAAGAGTTCAATCTGCCATTGAAATGAAAGAAGTCGCTGAGCCATTTATAAGAAGAAGAGCAATGCGTCATCTTGAAAAAGGAAGAGTTGTGATATTTGCTGCTGGAACAGGAAATCCATATTTCTCAACTGATACTGCTGCTGCTTTAAGAGCTGCAGAAATTGAAGCAGATGTTATTTTATTAGCTAAAAAAGTTGATGGAGTTTATGATAAAGATCCACATAAGCATGACGATGCAGTTAAATTTGATGCTTTAAGTCACTTAGAAGTATTAGAAAAAGGACTTCAAGTTATGGATTCCACAGCATCATCACTTTGTAAAGACAACAATATTCCAATAATAGTATTCGCTTTAGATGAACCTGGAAATATTAAAAAGGCCATAACTGGTGAAAAAATAGGAACTATAGTTTCTTAATAATATAAGGAGGCATTTTTATGATTAAAGACGTTATTAAAACTTCAGAAGAGAAAATGAATAAGACATTAAGTGTTCTAAGATCAGATTTAGCTACTTTAAAAGCTGGAAGAGCTAATCCTACTATGCTTGATAGAATCGAAGTAGACTATTATGGTAGTATGTGTCCAATAAGCCAAGTAGCTAACATATCTGCCCCAGAACCAAGGGTACTTATGATTACACCATGGGAAAAGGCTATGTTAAAGGAAATAGACAAAGCTATATTAAAGTCAGATTTAGGAATCAATCCTTCTAATGATGGTCAAGTAATTAGACTAGTTGTTCCAGAATTAACTGAAGAAACAAGAAAGAACTTAGTTAAAACAGTTAAAAAATACGGGGAAGAGGCTAAAGTTGCAATAAGATCAATCAGAAGAGATGCTAACGAAAAAATTAAAGCCTTAAAAAAGGACGGAGAAGTATCTGAGGACCAAATAAAAAAAGGCGAAGATGATGTACAAAAAATAACTGATAACTTTGTAAAAGAAGTAGATAGTATAGTTGCACATAAAGAAAAAGAGATTATGTCTATATAAACCTGCTCTTAAGCAGGTTTTTTACTCTTTAGGAATTGTGTTTTCTTGAGGATTTTTTGCCATATTTATTATGGGAGGATATATTATGTTTAATTTTTTTAAAAAGAAAGAAAATAACTCAAACAAAGGCTTAGATATTGCTTTAGACTATGATAAGATTCCAAAACATATAGCAATAATAATGGATGGAAATGGAAGATGGGCAAAACAGAAGGGTCTACCAAGAAGTTTTGGACATAAAGCTGGAACTGAAACAGTAAGAAAAGTAATTAAAGAATGTAATAGACTTGGTGTTAAATATCTTACACTTTATGCATTCTCAACAGAGAATTGGAAAAGGCCTAAAGATGAAGTGAATGTATTGATGAACATCTTAGTTGAATATCTAAGAAAAGAATTTAATGAGTTAAATGAAAATAATGTTGTTATAAATCATATTGGAGATATCACTGGATTGCCTTTAGAATGCCAGAAAGAGTTAATATCTGCTTATGAGAGAACAAAGAATAATACTGGAGTTACCATGAATTTAGCTATCAATTATGGTGGAAGAACTGAAATAGTTGATGCCACAAAAAAAATAATAGAAGAAATAGAAAATGGTATACTAACAATAAATAATTTAAATGAAAAGATGTTTTCTTCTTATCTATATACAAAAAATATGCCAGATCCAGATTTAATTATAAGACCTTCTGGAGAGCAAAGATTAAGTAATTTCTTATTATGGCAATGTGCTTATTCAGAATTCTGGTATTCTAACATAAATTGGCCTGATTTTAACGAAGATGATTTACGTAAGGCTATTTTTGACTATCAAAATAGAGATAGAAGATACGGTGGAATAAAATAGCGGAGGTATCTTTATGAAATCCAATAATAGGTATTTGGGAGCAGTAATAATTGCACCTTTTATAATATTTATTTACTTAGGGGGAGATTATTTAAAGTATTTCACAATAGCCTTGTCGGCAGTTGGGTTATACGAATTTTATAAGACATTGAAGGTAAAAGAGTTTAATCCAATAATCCCAGCCGGATATGTACTTTTAATCTTATTCTATTTATTTAACAATAATTTTGAAATATTAATGTACATAATAATAATTAGTTCCTTCATATTATTATGTATTCCTATAATTGACTTGAAAGTAACTTTTATAGATGTAGCGTTAACATTATTAGGATTTATCTATGTAGGTGTGTTTTTCTCATTTATTTATCTAGTAAATAAAAAACCTGGCGGAGAATTTTTGGTATGGTTGATATTTATAGGGTCTTGGTTATGTGATACTAGTGCATACTATGCAGGAAGGCTATTTGGAAAGCATAAATTGATTCCTAAAGTAAGTCCTAAGAAAACTATTGAAGGATCTATAGGCGGGCTTATAGGTGCATCAGTCTTTTGTGGTTTATTTGGAATTTTTGTACAAGGATATTTTACTGAAGTTCAATTATATCATTATTTTATAATTGGAGCTTTATGTGGAGTATTCTCGCAATTTGGTGATTTAGTAGCATCATCAATAAAAAGATATGCAGGAATTAAAGATTACTCAAATCTAATACCTGGTCATGGTGGAATATTAGATAGATTTGATTCAATTTTATTTTCAGGAATAATTGTATTTTATTACTTAACTTTTATTGTGAAATTATAAGCTATACACAATACATGTAGTGTCTCATATCAAGTGAGGCACTTTTTTTTCTGCAAAAAATAGTTACTATTAATACTTAGTTGCTATAATTTTCTACTTATACAATAAGTTTATTAAAAACTTCATTGATATGATTTATATGTTTGATATAATAATACTATGAAAGAAGGCAGTTAAGTTCGACGTATTTTAGGAGGTAAATAATGAAAAATATAAGTATTTTAGGCGCTACAGGCTCAATTGGAACCCAGACACTAGATGTTATTAGGTTTCATAAAGAAACCTTAAAGCTTGTTGCAGCCTCAGCTCATAAGAATTGGGAAAAAACTATTGAAATTATAGATGAATTTAAGCCTAATTATATAGTTATGACTGATGAGTTGGCATATGAAAAAGTTAATGAGTATATTAAAAATAACAACCTATGCATAAACTTATTGTTTGGCATGGAAGGATTAGAAAAAATTGCATCATTAGAAGAAGTAGATGTAGTTTTAACATCAATTGTGGGTATGATAGGATTAAAACCAACTTTAGCTGCAATTAGAGCTGGAAAAGATATAGCTTTAGCTAATAAAGAAACTTTAGTAGTTGCTGGTGAATTAGTAATTGCTGAAGCTAAAAAACACGGTGTGAAAATTTTACCGGTTGATTCTGAACATGGTGCAATCTTCCAGTGCCTTCAAGGAAAAGCAGATAATAAAATTAAAAAAATTCTCTTAACTGCATCTGGTGGACCTTTCAGAGGTAAGAAAATAGAAGATCTAGAAAATGTAACATATAGGGACGCACTTAAACATCCAAAGTGGAATATGGGTCAAAAAATTTCAATAGACTCTGCAACTTTAATGAATAAGGGCTTAGAGGTAATTGAAGCTCATTTTCTCTTTGATGTTTCCTATGAAGATATACAAGTAATTGTACATCCTCAAAGTATAATTCACTCAATGATTGAATATACTGATTCAAGTGTGATAGCTCAATTAGGAAGTACTGATATGCGCTTACCCATTCAATATGCATTAAACTACCCAGAAAGAAAAGAAAATATATCTGAAGCTTTAAATTTTTGGGAGATAAATAAATTAACATTTGAAAAACCAGATTTTGATACTTTTAAATGTTTATCCCTAGCTTATAAAGCTGGGAAAGTAGGAGGTATCATGCCTACAATATTAAATGGCGCAAATGAGGTATTAGTTGAATTATTCTTAAAGGATAAGATTAAATTTTTAGAAATTCCAGAAATAATTGAAGATTGCATGAATAAATTTTATGTAAAGAGTCCTTTAACCTTAGATTTAATTTTAACAAAAGATAAAGAAGTTAGAGATTACTTATATAGCATTTATAGTTAGGAGGAAATTCTGTGTATATAATTTTAGCGATATTAGCTTTTTCAGTTTTAATAATCGTACATGAATTAGGTCATTTTATAATGGCTAAAGTTAATGGGGTAAGAGTAGATGAGTTTTCTATAGGATTTGGCCCTAGAATTATAGGCGTAAAAATTGGTGAAACAGATTACTGCTTAAGGATTCTTCCTTTTGGTGGTAGAGTTGCTATGCTTGGAGAAGAAGGTAGCGATGATGAAGCTGAGGGTGTAGATTATAGTAGAAGCTTAAATGCTAAACATCCCTTAAGAAAAATTTCAATAATAATCGCTGGTGTAGCAATGAATTATCTATTAGCAATTATTATTTTCCTAGTAATGGCCTTGAATTTAGGTATTACATTACCAGAAATCAAAGAAGTTATTCCAAACTCAGCTGCAGAGCAAGTTGGATTAAAGCAAGGAGATAAATTCCTTAAAATAGACGATGTTAACATATTAACTTCTGATGATGTAACAGTGGCAGTAGCCATGTCTAAAGGCAGTGAGATGAAAGTTAGGGTACAAAGCGGAAGTGAAATAAAAGACTTATCCTTAACCCCTAAATTAAATAAAGATACAGGGTCCTATCAGATAGGATTTTACTTTAATGGAATAGAAAAGCCTTCTTTCGGTCAAAGTGTAACTTATAGCATGAAAGAGACCGTATCTTTAGTAAAACAAACTTTCTTAGGCTTTAAACAAATTTTCTCTGGTAAAGCAAATCTTAAAACTGATGTTGGCGGACCAGTGACAATAATCAAAATGAGTGGAGCTGCAGCAAAAGCTGGTATATGGAATCTTTTATTCTTTGTTGCATTAATATCAGTGAATTTAGCTGTATTGAACTTACTGCCATTTCCAGCATTAGATGGTGGATGGGCCTTCTTTATATTAATTGAATTAATAACTGGAAAGAAAATACCACCTAGATTCCTAAATGCAGTTAATTCTGTAGGATTAATGGTTCTTTTAGGTTTGATGGTCTTAGTAACAATTAAAGATATAATTTTCCCAGTTAATTTTTAGGAGTGTAAATAAATGAATAGAAAAGAAACAAGAAAAATAAAGGTTGGTAACATATATGTAGGTGGAGATAGCAGAATTACTGTTCAATCCATGACCAATACAGATACAAGAGATGCTGAAAGTACTATTAAACAAATAAGAGCACTACAAATAGCAGGATGTGATATAATAAGATCTGCAGTTCCTGATATGGAGGCAGCTGAACAAATTTCTAAAATTGTTAAAGGAATTAGTATTCCTTTAGTAGCTGATATTCACTTTGATTATAGATTAGCTTTAGAGTCTATCAAAAATGGCGTTGCAGCTATAAGAATAAACCCTGGTAACATAGGTTCAATGGAAAGAGTAAAAATGGTTGCGGAAGCTTGTAAGGATAAAGGAATTCCTATAAGAATCGGAGTAAATTCTGGATCTTTAGAGAAAGAACTTTTAGAGAAGTATGGAAAACCATGTCCTGAGGCAGTTGTTGAAAGTGCTTTAAAAAGTGCTGCAATCTTAGAAAGTGTGAATTTTAGAGATATTGTAATATCCATTAAATCATCTAATGTAAATACAATGATAGAAAGTTATAGATTGATGAGTGAAAAATCTGATTATCCTCTTCATCTGGGTGTAACGGAATCAGGTACACTTTGGAGAGGTACAATTAAATCTTCTATAGGCATAGGTACGCTTTTATCTGAAGGAATAGGGGATACCTTGAGAGTATCTTTAACTGGAGACCCTATAGAAGAAGTAAAAGTTGGTAATGAGATTCTTAAAGCCCTTGATTTGAAGAAAGGCGGAATAGAATTTGTATCATGTCCTACCTGCGGAAGAACTCAAATAGATCTTATAAAGATTGCCAATATAGTTGAACAAAAGCTAGCTGAGTGTAAAAAAGACATTAAAGTTGCAATAATGGGCTGTGTAGTAAATGGGCCTGGTGAAGCAAGGGAAGCTGATATTGGAATAGCTGGTGGAAAAGGCGAAGGTATTATATTTAAAAAAGGTGAAATTTTAAAGAAAGTAAAAGAAGAATATTTAGTTGAAGAGCTAATGAAGGAAATTGATAAATTATAATTTAAAGAAGGGTAATCCCTTCTTTAAATATTTTAACTATGGGAGGATTTATTCTTGAGTAAGGAATTTATTGATTCAATAAAAAATGAAATAGAAAAAATAGAAGCCTTAGAAGATAAGAATATTCGAATTTCTGGTTTTCAGTTTATGAAAAAAAGTAATAAATTGAAGGCTGTAATTAGAAGTAGTGAATCTCTTTCAAATGAGGAAGAAAAGATAGTAAAAGATATAATAACAAAAAAATTAAATCTTAGTTTACATATTGATGTAATAACCTTAATAGATATTTCTAACATAACATTACAAGAAGTGGTTAATAAACATTGGAATGAATTAGTTCAAGAGATAATAAAGAAACATCCTCTAGCTAAAGAAATACTTCTATCAGGTAAGAAAGATGTTAATGATAATTCTATAGTTATTTCTTATGGTTCAGAAATATTAATAAAGGTTGCAAAGTCTCAAAAGATTCAAGACTTATTAAAAAGGTATATTTCATATCTTTTCGGCATAACAGCAATAGTATCATTTAAATTTGATGAAAATATAGATGCTGCAATAAGTAAGGAATACGAATCCTTTAAAAAACAAGAAACTGAGAAAATTATAAAAGTAATAAAGACTGTAGTTGCAACCTCAGTTACTAAAGATTCAAAACCAAAAGAAAATCAACAAAAGTATTCTAATCAGGAAAATAAAGATGCAAAAATTGATAATGAAAATTTAATAATGGGTAGAGTTATTATGGAAAACTCTGTTCCTATAAAAAGTATAAGTGAAGAGTCTGGAACCGTAGCAATTACAGGTGAAATCTTTAAGGTTGAAGCTAGAGAAACTAAGAGTGGTAAAATACTACTTACTTTCTTTATAACTGATTATTCCTCTTCTATTATTGCTAAAGCCTTCCTTAATCCAAAAGTACAAGAAAGAGTTTTGGAAAATGTTAAAAAGGGATTATACTGCAAAATACGTGGGGAAGCTAGATATGATAATTATTCAAGGGAAGTAACCTTCAATGTTAAAGATATTGTAAAAATGCAAAAAATACAAAAGCAAGATCTAAGTGAAGAAAAAAGAGTAGAGTTACATTGTCATACTACAATGAGTACAATGGACGCTGTTACCTCTGCATCAAAACTAATTGAAAGAGCAGCCAAATGGGGACATCCTGCTATAGCCATTACAGATCATGGTGTAGTTCAAGCATTCCCTGAAGCTATGGATTCTGCAAAAAAACACGGTATAAAAGTGATCTATGGAGTTGAAGGATATTTAGTTGATAATGGTGTACCTATTGCACTTAATGAAAAAGGAGAATCTTTAGATGATACTTATGTTGTTTTCGATTTAGAAACCACAGGTTTCTCCTCAAAAAATGATGAAATTATTGAAATAGGTGCCGTAAAAGTTCAAAATGGTTCAATTATTGATAACTTCTCTACATTTGTTAATCCGGGAAGAAGTATTCCTTATAATATTACAGAATTAACTTCAATTACAGATGACATGGTTGCAAATGCACCTTCAATTGAAGAGATTCTACCTAAGTTTTTAGAATTTTGTACAGATAGTGTTTTAGTTGCTCATAATGCTAATTTTGATACATCTTTTATAAAAACAAGCTGCAGTAAATATTCATTACCTTTTGATTTTACTATTATAGATACAGTTCCTTTAGCTAGATTCTTATATCCTGAGCTTAAAAGAGTGAAGCTAAATATAGTAGCAAAACATTTAGGTATTTCACTAGAAAATCATCATAGAGCTGTTGATGATGCAAAAGCTACAGCTGAAATATTATTAAAATGTTTTGAGAAGATTAAAGATGATTTAAACATATTTGATTTAAAGAAATTAAATGAGGAATTTTTAAGTAATGTAGATATTAAAAAACTTCCAGCTTACCACATAATATTATTAGCCAAAAATCAAGCTGGACTTAAAAATCTATATAACCTTATAAGTATTTCACATTTAGATAATTTCTTTAAGAGACCGAGAATACCTAAAACATTACTAGAGCAGTATAGAGAAGGGCTAATTATAGGTTCTGCCTGCGAAGCTGGTCAAGTATATAAAGAGATTCTAGCTGGCAAAAGTGATGAAGAGTTAGAAGATACTATTAGATCATATGACTATTTAGAAATTCAGCCTATAGCTAATAATAATTTTCTTATTGAAAAAGGGAATGTAAAAGATGAGGAAGAGCTTAAAAATATAAATAGAAGAATTTATGATTTAGGTAAAAAGTATGGAAAGGATACAGTTGCAACATGTGACGTTCACTTTATAGATCCAGAAGATGCAATCTATAGAGCAATTATACTTGCTGGACAGGGTTTTGGTGATGCTGATAGTCAACCACCTTTATATCTTAGAACTACTGATGAAATGCTTAAGGAATTTAGCTATCTAGGAACTGATATAGCAAAAGAAGTTGTTATAACAAATCCAAACAAGATTGCGGACTCTGTTGATTCATGCAAGCCAATTCCTGATGAAACATATCCTCCTAAAATCGATGGAGCAGAAGATGATATTAAAAATATGACTTTAAATAAAGTTCATAGTATTTACGGTGATAACCTACCTGAAGTAGTTCAGAAGAGATTAGATAAAGAATTAAATTCTATCATCTCTAATGGTTATGCAGTGCTTTATTTAATTGCTCAAAAGCTTGTTGCTAAATCAATTTCTGATGGATATCTAGTTGGTTCAAGAGGATCTGTAGGTTCTTCCTTCGTAGCTACAATGTCAGATATAACTGAGGTTAATGGATTACCTCCACATTATGTATGCCCTAATTGCAAAAAATCTGAATTCTTTTTAGATGGATCTATAAGTTCAGGTGCAGATTTACCTGATAAAAATTGTCCTGATTGTGGAACTCTATATATAAAAGATGGTCATGATATTCCATTTGAAACCTTCTTAGGCTTTGAAGGTGATAAGGAACCTGATATAGATTTAAATTTCTCTGGAGATAACCAGGGAGTTATCCATAGGTATACTGAAGTTCTGTTCGGAAAAGGCTATACATTCAAAGCAGGTACAATAGGTACTGTTGCGGAAAAAACTGCCTATGGATATGTTAGGAAATATCTTGATGAGAGAAATATTATTACATCATCAGCAGAAATAGAACGTCTAACAATAGGGTGTACAGGAATTAAAAGAACTACTGGGCAGCATCCTGGGGGAATTATGGTTGTACCTAGAGATAATGATATCCATAATTTTTGTCCCGTACAGCATCCAGCAGATGATAGTGAATCAGATGTAGTAACAACACATTTTGATTATCACTCAATAAGTGGTAGACTTCTAAAATTAGATATACTTGGTCACGACGATCCTACTGTTTTAAGAATGTTACAAGATTTAACTGGTTTAGACCCAAAGACAATCCCTCTTCATGATGAAAAAGTTTTAAGCTTGTTTACTAGCCCAGATGCGTTAGGCGTAACAAAGGAAGAACTTGAATGTGAAGTAGGTACTTATGGACTTCCTGAATTCGGAACCAAATTCGTTAGACAAATGCTTTTAGATACTAAGCCACAGACCTTTGCTGATTTAGTTAGAATATCAGGCCTTTCTCATGGTACTGATGTATGGCTTAATAATGCTCAATATTATATAAAAGAAGGATATACTACATTAGGTGAATGTATCTCAACAAGAGATGATATTATGGTTTACTTAATTTATAAAGGGGTTCCCCCTAAAACCGCTTTTAACATAATGGAGAAAGTTAGAAAAGGAAAAGGCGTATCAGAGGAATATGAGCAAATAATGAAGGAAAATAATGTTCCAGAATGGTACATTGAATCTTGTAAAAAGATTAAATACATGTTCCCTAAAGGCCACGCAGTTGCCTATGTTATGATGGCTGTGAGAATAGCATACTATAAGGTATATTATCCATTAGCCTATTATGCAACATACTTTACAGTTAGAGCTGATGATTTTGATGCAGATTTAATATGCAAAGGGGAATCTGCTATAAAAAATAAATTACAAGAACTTTATGAACTTGGTAACAATGTTACTCAAAAAGATAAAGGACTAACTACTATTTTAGAAATCTCCTTTGAAATGATTAAGAGAGGCTTTAAATTCTTAAAGGTAGATCTATATAAATCCCATGCAACAAAATTCTTAATTGAAGATGGATTTATAAGACCACCAATAAATTCTCTACAAGGTGTTGGTGCAAATGCAGCTAAGAGTATTGCTGAATGTAGAGAGAACGGAGAATTTATTTCAAAAGAAGACTTAAGATTAAGAGCGAAAGTTTCTAAAACTGTAATAGAAACCTTATCTAATCATGGCTGTTTAGAAGGATTAGGTGAAACAAATCAAATATCCTTATTTGGATAAATTTCTTTTCAAAGGGTATTGTAATAAATTTCTACCTATGATATCATAATTTATGAAGCTTAATTAATAGAAACAGGAAGGGAGTGGACAATTGTCCGCTCTTTCTATTTTATGAAACGCAACTCCTAAGGTTGCGTTTTTAGTTGGGTTTCATAATTTGTATTCAATATAGTCTTAGTTTTAATCATTAATTTATATATTGTACAGTATAAATTAATTTTCTCTATTAAAACCCTTAGCTTAGGCTATACTAAATATAAATTATAATAAATTTTAAAAGGAGGTACATTATGAGAGAAATAGAAAACAAAATACATGAACTAGTTAAACCAATAGTAGAAGAAAACGGATACGAGCTATATCATGTAGAATATGTTAAAGAGCAAAATGATTATTATTTAAGAATATATATAGATTCTACTAATGGAATATCACTTAATGACTGTGAAACAGTAAGCAGAGCCGTAAGTGATATGTTAGATACAACTGATCCAATTAAGGATGCTTATTACTTAGAAGTTTCTTCTCCAGGTATTGATAGACAATTATTTACTAATGAACATATTGAAAAAAGTATAGGTTCACAAGTTTTAGTAAAATTATCAAAGGCAATTAATGGTCACAAGAACTTAAAAGGAAAATTACTTGAAGCTAGTGATAATGAAATCATTGTAGAAAATGATAATGATACAGTTACAATATCTAAAGAAAAGATTAAAACCATAAATATTATAGGTGAGATATAAATTAAGGGAGGGTATATTAATGAATGAGGAATTCATTACAGCATTAAAAGAGATAATCAAAGATAAAGGGATAAGCGAGGATTTAATTTTTGCTACTATTGAAGATGCTCTAATAAATGCCTATAAGAAAAATTATTCATTTGGTAGTGACAGAGGTGCACAAAATGTAAGAATTAGCATCAATAGGGAAACTGGTGAACTTCATGTTTACTCACAAAGAGAAGTTGTTGAAGATGTATACGATGCTCTTACTGAGATAGAACTACCAGATGCAAAAGAAATTAATCCTAATTATGAATATGGTGACATAGTTGAAATTGAAGTTACTCCAAGAAATTTTGGAAGAGTAGCTGCTATGCAAGCTAAACAAGTTGTTTTGCAAAGAATTAAAGAAGCAGAACGTAAAATAGTTTACAATGATTTCAAAGAAAAAGAATTCGACATCATCTCTGGTACTGTTATAAGAAAAGATAGAGGTAACGTTTTTGTAGATTTAGGAAAACTAGAAGCAATCCTAGGACCTAATGAACAAATGGCTGGAGAAGCTTACAATTTTAATGAGATGTTAAAGTTATATATAGTTGAAGTTAAAAATGGTTCAAAAGGACCACAAGTATTAGTTTCAAGAACTCATCCAGGATTAGTTAGGAGACTTTTTGAACTTGAAGTTCCTGAAATATATTCAGGTGTTGTTGAGATAAAATCAATAGCTAGAGAAGCTGGTTCAAGAACTAAGATTGCTGTACACTCAAATGAAGAAGATGTTGATCCAATGGGAGCTTGCGTAGGCCCTAAAGGTCAAAGAGTTCAAAATATTGTTAATGAACTAAAAAATGAAAAGATAGATATAATTAAATGGAGCAAGGAACCTGAAGAATTTATAGCTAATGCTCTAAGCCCATCTAAAGTTTTAGATGTTCAAGTTGATGAAGATAATAAATCAGCTAAAGTTGTAGTTGACGATTCTCAGCTTTCACTAGCAATAGGAAAAGAAGGCCAAAATGTTAGACTTGCTGCAAAGTTAACTAACTGGAAAATTGACATTAAAAGCAAATCTCAAGTAGAAGAATAAAAAGAATAGAGAGGTGTTTTTAATGAAAGTTAAAAAGATTCCTATGAGAATGTGTAATGGATGCATGGAAATGAAACCAAAAAAAGAATTGATTAGAATCGTTAAATCGCCAGAAGGTGATGTTTCAGTAGATCTTACTGGAAAGAAAGCTGGTAGAGGCGCTTATATATGCAAAGACTTAGAATGTCTTGAAAAAGCATATAAGTCTAGACGACTTAATAAGAACTTACAAAGTGAGATACGTAACGATGTCTATGAAAAGCTAAAGGATGAAATAAATAATGATAAATAAGTTTTTTCAATTTTTAGGTTTGTCAAAAAGGGCTGGGAAATTACTTGAAGGATATAACAAGTGTAATGATGCATTAAATAAAAGAGAAATCTTTTTATTTATTCTATCTCTCGATATATCAGAAAGAACTAAAAAGCTTTTTATAACTTATTGTGAAAAAAATAATATTCCCTATATACTAGATTTTTATAAAGAAGATCTTGGGAGTGCCATTGGTCGTGCAGAAGTTAATATAATTGGAGTTACAGATGATAATATCTCAAAGAAGCTATTATCACTATATGAAGAAAATAAACAAATTTAACCAAAATATTCGGGGGTGAATATATGTCTAAAATTAGAGTATATGAATTAGCAAAAGAATTAGGTGTATCAAGTAAAGACTTAATTACTTTGTTGGAAGAAGAATTTTCAATAATTGTAAAGAATCACATGAGTGTTATAGAGGATGAAGATGCTGAACTAATAAAAGAACTTTTATCAGGAAGCTCAAAATCCGAATTAACTTCTGATTCTTCTGAACCAAAAACTATAGTAGACGAATATGAAGATATGGTTGCTGAAGAAGTAAACAATCAATCAAAGAAGAAGAAAAAAGGCAAAGGCAAGAAAAACGAAGATGATGCTGCTAATGGTGACGCAGATGGTAGTAATAAAGTTATTGAAATAGGAGATAGTATTACTGTTAAGGATCTTGCTGACAAACTTAACAAGCCAAGTACAGAAGTTATAAGAACTTTAATGTTCTCTGGCGTAATGGCTGCTCTTAACCAAGAAATAGATTTTGAAACTGCTGAAAAGGTAGCTGAAAAATTTGAAATTTTATTAGAAAGAAAATCTGATGATCTTACTTTAGAAAAAGTTGAAGAAGAAGTTGAAGAATCAGAAGAGAATCTTAAGAAAAGACCACCTATTATTACTGTAATGGGACACGTTGACCATGGTAAAACTTCATTACTAGATGCAATAAGAAAATCAAGTGTAACTGAAAGAGAAGCTGGTGGTATTACACAACATATTGGTGCTTATACAGTTACAGTTAATGGAGAAAAAATAACATTCTTAGATACTCCTGGTCACGAAGCATTTACTGCTATGCGTGCTAGAGGTGCTCAAATTACTGATATAGTAATTCTAGTTGTTGCTGCAGATGATGGAATAATGCCTCAAACTAAAGAAGCTATTAACCACTGTAAAGCTGCTGGAGTTCCTATGATAGTTGCTATAAATAAAATGGATAGACCTGGTGCTAACCCAGATAGAGTTAAACAAGAATTAACAGAACATGGATTAGTAGCAGAAGACTGGGGTGGAGATACTATATGTGTAAATGTTTCTGCCAAAACTCAAGAAAACCTTGATACTTTATTAGAAATGGTACTTCTTACTGCTGAAATGCTTGAGTTAACTGCAAATGCTGATAGAAGAGCTAAAGGAACAGTTGTAGAAGCTGAGCTTGATAAAGGTAGAGGTGCTGTAGCTACTTTATTAGTTCAGAATGGTACATTACATGTAGGAGATTCTATTATAGTTGGTTCAACATATGGAAGAATCAGAGCTATGTTTGATGATAAAGGTAAGAAGATAAAGTCAGCTGGACCATCAATCCCTGTTGAGATACTTGGTCTTTCAGAAGTTCCTGCTGCAGGTGATAGATTTAACGTTGTTAAAGATGAAAAGACTGCTAGAACTATGGCTGAATCAAGAAAAGAAAAAGTTAGAGATGAACAACTTAATTCAAATCATAGAGTTTCATTAGAAGACTTATATTCTCAAATAAAAGAAGGTAAGATAAAAGAACTTCCTGTAGTAGTAAAGGCTGATGTTCAAGGTTCAGTAGAAGCTATCAAATCCTCACTTGAAAAACTTTCTACAGATGATGTAAAAGTTAGAGTTATTCATGGTGGAGTTGGAGCAATTACTGAAACAGATGTAACACTAGCTGCTGCATCAAATGCAATAATTATAGGATTTAATGTTAGACCTGATACTAATGCAAGTATTGTTGCTGAAAAAGAAGCCGTAGATTTGAAGACTTATAGAATTATCTATGATGCAATAGAAGATATTAAATCAGCTATGATTGGAATGCTTGACCCAGATTATAAGGAAGTTGTATTAGGTAAGGCAGAAGTTAGAATGACATACAAAATCTCTAATGTTGGTACTATAGCTGGTTCTTACGTACTTGATGGTAAGTTAGTAAGAAATTCTGAGGTAAGAATAATAAGAGATGGAATCGTAATTTTTGAATCTACTTTAGGTTCTTTAAAAAGATTCAAAGATGATGTTAAAGAAGTTAATGCTGGATATGAGTGTGGTATTACAGTTGAAAAATTCAATGACATTAAAGAGGGAGATATTGTAGAAGCATTTACAATAGAAGCTATTAAGAGAAAAGAACTATAAAGAGGTGATTTTATGGCTAATTACAGAGGCGGAAGAATTAATGAGGAAGTTAAGAAAATTATTTCTTCCCTAATTCAATACGAGATTAAAGACCCTAGAATGTCAGCCATGGTTTCAGTTACAGATGTTAATGTAACAAAAGATTTAAGATATGCTAAAGTTTTCGTTTCTATCTTTACGAATAATGAAGAAGAAAAGAAGGCAACTTTGCAAGCTCTAAAGAGTGCAAGTGGTTTTATTAGAAGAGAGTTAGGTCATAAAATAAATCTAAGATATACACCTGAAGTACTATTTGAAGAAGATTCCTCAATATCTAATGGTATGTATATCGATTCTTTAATTGAAAAGATTAAGGAGAAGTAATCATGGATGAAGTAATAAAAAAAATAAATGAATCTTTAAATATAGGCATAACTTATCATGTTTCCCCAGATGGTGATGCATTAGGAAGTGCACTGGCATTACTGATGGGACTTAAGAAATATGGGAAAAATGCATATATAATTTCAAAAGACATAGTTTCAGATGACATGGGATATTTACCATGTTCATCTGAAGTTAATGGCTTTCAAGTAACTCCTAAGGAAGATACAGACTTAGTAATCGTTGTTGATTGCGGTAATTTGGAAAGAATTTCAGCAGATTTAGGTGACTATTCAGGTACTATAATAAATATAGATCATCATTTATCTAATGATGAATATGGAACTATAAACTATATAGATGTGAATGCTGCTGCAACTGCTGAGATAATATATTACCTTTTAAAGACAATGAATATAATTATAAATAAAGATATAGCAACATGTTTGTATACTTCCCTAGTTACTGATACTGGTTCATTTAAATTTTCAAATGTTACTAAGAGAACTCATGAAATTGCTGGAGAGTTAATTGAACTAGGCATTGATAACTCTTCAATACATTCTGAAATATTTGATAATAAACCATTAAATAGCCTTAAAATTCTTGGAGAAATATTAAAAGGAATTAAAGTGTTTTTTGATGGAAAAGTTTCTTACCTTGAGTTAACAAAGGAAATTTGTGATGAGTCTACAGATGTATCAGATGTTGTTAATTTTGGCCTTAAAATAAAAGGTGTTGAAGTTGCAGTTTTTATTAAGGAAATAAAAGATGGTGTCAAAGTTAGCTTAAGAAGTAAACATGAATTTGATGTAAGAAAAATTGCTGAAGTTTTTGGTGGTGGCGGACATACCAAAGCATCAGGAATTACATTTAGAAATAAAACTATCCAAGATGTTAAAGAACTTATTTTAACATCTATAGAAAATGAGTTGGTTTAATGAATGGCGTAATTAATATAAATAAACCTAAAGGAATTACTTCTTTTGATGTTGTTTATAAGATTAAGAAAATTTCTGGAGAAAAAAAAATAGGTCACACTGGAACACTAGATCCTTTGGCAACTGGTGTTCTACCTATTTGTCTAGGAAAAAGCACAAAATTAATTGATTATATAATGTCAGGTAAAAAAAAATATAGAGTAAAATTTCAATTAGGTATAATAACTGATACCTATGACTCAGAAGGTACCATATTAGAAGAACATGATACTTCCTTTATAACAAAAGAAGAGGTTTTACATGTTATTAACTCCTTTAAAGGTGATATAATGCAAGAACCACCAATGTATTCTGCATTAAAACAAAATGGAGTAAGACTATATGAGTTAGCAAGGAAAGGCATTGAAGTTGAGAGAGAAAAAAGACCAATTTCTATCTTTAATATTGAGAATATTGAGATAGATTTGCCATATATAACTATGGATGTAAGTTGTTCTAAAGGCACATACATTAGAAGCTTATGTTATGATATAGGTAAAAGTCTTAATGTAGGTGCTGTAATGAGAGAATTAACTAGAATGGCATCAGAACCTTTTGATATAAAAGATTCCGTAGATTTAGAAAGCTTGGATTTAGAAATTTTATTAAAACATATGATTTCTTCTGAAGAAGCACTTTCAATGTATGAAAGTGTTATATTAGAAGAAGGTTATGAAAAACTACTCATAAATGGTGTGAAACTTCTAGATCCTAATTTTACAAAGAGCTTTTTTGAATTAGATGAATTATATAAAGTATATAATTCCAAAAATGAATTCTTAGGTATTGGAAAAGGTACTGACCAAGGATTCAAACTACTTAAAAATCTTATGGAGTAACAAAAAGGGGAATATATAAATGATTATAATTAATGAAATTAATAGTGAAACAATCAAAGAAGATACTTATATTGCATTAGGCAGTTTTGATGGTTTACATAAAGGACATTTGACTTTAATAAAGAAGGCTAGAGAATTAGCTAACGCAAATAACGGGAAAAGCATGGTATTCTCTTTTAAGAATCATCCCCTTTCATTAATTAGACCTGAATTAGCACCTAAGCTTTTAATGAGTAATGAAGAAAAGATTAAAATACTAAGTGATTTAAATATTGATATATTTTCTTTAGTTGATTTTAATGAAAGCTTTATGAAAATTGAACCAGAAGATTTTATTTCTTTATTATGTACAAAGTATAATGCAAAAGGAATAATTGTTGGATTTAATTATAGATTTGGGTATAAAAACAAAGGTAACATAGAGCTTTTAAAAAGTTTAGAAGAAAAATATAATTTTAAGTTACATATTTTAGATGCTTATAAATATAAAGATGAGATAGTAAGTTCATCAAGAATTAGAGAAGAGATAAGTAGTGGAAATATCGAAGATGCTAATGAAATGCTTTCAAGAACTTATTATGTTGAAGGGAAAGTGATTCATGGTAAAAAGCTGGGAAGACAGCTTGGATTTCCAACTGCAAATCTTGAATATTCTTCCGACTTCATCTTACCTAAGATAGGTGTATATTATACAAATGTAGTTATTAATGAAAAACAATATAAAGGAATCACATCAGTTGGTTATAACCCTACCGTTAAGGGTGAAAGTTTAACTGTAGAAACATATATATTAGATTTTGATGAAGATATATATGATAAAATGCTAAAGGTTTATTTTATCAAAAGAATAAGAGATGAAGAAAACTTTGCATCTTTAGATGAATTAATAGCTCAATTAAATTCTGACAAAGAATTTGCTGTAAAAGAGTCTTTAAGTATTAATTTGTAAAAATTCATTTACAATGGAAATTTCTTTTGTTATAATACTCTTTAGGAACCTACTTCTAAGAGTTAAGACTAGCCGACTTTCTTCTTGGAAATAGGGGATAAATTACGGAGGTGTATTTACATGGATAAAACTAAAAAGGCAGAAATAATCGCAAAATATGCAAGACATGAAGGAGATACTGGTTCTCCAGAAGTTCAAATTGCTCTATTAAGTGAAAGAATAAACTCTTTAACTGAGCATTTAAGAACACATAAAAAAGACCACCATTCAAGAAGAGGTCTTTTAATGATGGTTGGACAAAGAAGAGGTTTATTAAACTACCTTAACAGCATCGATATCGAAAGATACAGAACAATCATCCAACAATTAGGATTAAGAAGATAATTATAGAGCGGTATATCCGCTCTATTGTTTTAGAAGGGCAAAATTTGTAAAATTATGTAGATTTTTACATAACCTAAAGGAGGTTAATTTATGAGCCATATTTATTCAACAACTGTTGCCGGAAGAGAAATGAAAGTAGAATTTGGTAGTATTGGTATGCTATCTGATTGTGCTATGTTTATGAGCTATGGTGATACAGTTGTTTTAACAAATGTAAATGCTTCAGAAAAACCAAGAGATGGAATAGATTTCTTTCCATTAAGCGTTGAATATGAAGAAAGACTATATGCAGTAGGTAAAATACCTGGTGGATTTATTAAAAGAGAAGGAAGACCTTCAGAAAACGCTATTTTAAATGGTAGAGCTATTGATAGATCTTTAAGACCTTTATTTCCAAAGGGATTCAGAAATGATGTGCAAGTTGTTTGTACTGTTGTATCTGTAGAAAACGATAATCTTCCAGAAATCTTAGCTATTAATGCAGCATCTACAGCATTAGCTATATCAAGCATTCCATTTACAACTCCTGTAGCAGGTGTTCAAGTAGGACTAATTGACGGAAGTTTTATTATTAATCCAACGTCAGCTCAAAGAGAAAAATCTGAAATGTTTTTAACTGTTTGTGCAACAAAAGACAAGGTAATGATGATTGAAGCTGGTGGAAATGAAATACCAGAAGAAACTATGATCAATGCTATCAACTTTGGATTTGAGGAATGTAAAAAGATTGCTTTATTCCAAGAAGAGTGCGTTAAACAATTCGGTAAAGAAAAGATAGTTCCTGAATTACACAAAGTAGACGAAGCTCTAGCTCAAGAAGTAAGAGATTACTCATATGAAATATTAAAGTCTGCAATGTATATTATTGATAAAAATGAGAGAAACTTAGCAGTAGATGAAGCTAAAGCTAAAGTTCTTGATGCATTTAAAGAAAAATATCCTGATAACATGAGTGATGTTGGAGAGGTAGTTTATAGCATCCAAAAAGAAGTAGTAAGACACATGTTATTAAAAGAACATAGAAGACCTGATGGTAGAAGATTTGATGAAATAAGACCTATAAACTGCGAAGTTAATGTACTTCCAAGAACTCATGGTACTGGTATATTCACAAGAGGATTAACTCAAGTTATGACAGTTGCTACATTAGGTGCAATTGGTGATGTTCAAGTTCTTGATGGAATAGGTGAAGAAGTTTCAAAGAGATATATGCATCACTATAATTTCCCTGCATACAGTGTTGGAGAAGTTAGACCTTTAAGAGGACCAGGAAGAAGAGAAATTGGTCATGGAGCGTTAGCTGAAAGAGCTTTAGAACCATTAATACCTTCTGAAGAAGAATTCCCATATACTATAAGATTAGTTTCAGAAGTTTTAAGCTCAAATGGATCAACTTCACAAGCTTCAGTTTGTGGATCTACTTTAGCATTATTAGATGCTGGTGTACCAATAAAAAGACCAGCTGCAGGTATTGCAATGGGATTAATTACTTCTGAAGATTTAACTGAAGAAGGAGTTATTACAGATATTCAAGGAATAGAAGATTTCTTTGGAGACATGGACTTTAAAGTAGCAGGTACAGAAGTAGGTATTACTTCAATACAAGTTGACACAAAGCTAGCTGGATTATCAGAATATGTTATCAGAACAGCTATACAAAATGCTAAGAAAGCTAGAATGGAAATTTTAGATAAAATTAATGCTTGCATATCTGGTCCAAGAGAAGAAGTATCAGAATTTGCACCAAAGACTTCTGCTATGCAAATAGATCCTGATAAAATAAGGGATGTAATAGGAGCGGGTGGAAAAGTAATTAATAAAATAATTGCTGACACAGGTGTTAAAATTGATATTAAAGATGATGGTAAGATATTTATATCTTCTTCAGACTCAGCAGGAGTTAAGCAAGCAATGAGTATAATTGAAGGTTTAACAAAAGAAGTTAAAGTTGGAGAAGTATATTTAGGTAAAGTAACTAAGATAGCTGCATTTGGAGCATTTGTAGAAGTGTTACCTGGAAAAGAAGGATTAGTTCACATTTCAAAACTTGATGTGAATAGAGTAAATAAAGTTGAAGATGTTGTATCAGTTGGAGATGAAATATTAGTAAAAGTTACTGAAATTGATGCTCAAGGAAGAGTTAACCTTTCTAGAAAAGATGCGATTGTAGATACTGAAAAAAAAGATGAAGAATAAATAGAAGGGCAATTATTAGTTGCCTTTTTATTTTTTAAATGGAGGCATTATGTATAACTTATATACTTTAAAAAATGGATTAAGAATTGTAACTGAAAAAATTGACTACATTAATTCCATTAGCATTGGTGTTTTAGTTAATAATGGTTCTAGAAATGAGAATCCAAGTATTAATGGAATATCTCACTTTATTGAACATATGTTATTTAAAGGTACAAATAAAAGAACTGCCAAGGAAATCGTAGAAGAGATTGAGAATGTTGGTGGTCAAATAAATGCTTATACTAGCAAAGAATCAACATGTTATTATATTAAAGCTTTAAATACACATTTAGAACTTTCTATAGACATTTTAGCAGATATGATTCTAAACTCTAAATTGGATGATGAAGAAATATCTAAAGAACAAGGAGTAGTAATAGAAGAAATAAATATGAATGAGGATACACCTGAAGAAGTCTTAGGTGATGTATACGCTAAAGCTGCCTTTGGTGATGATTCTTTATCCTATGCAATTTTAGGTACTCCTAAAACTGTATCAAGCTTTAATTCAAAAAAGCTAAAAGATTTCATAAATGACAACTATACTACCCAAAACACTGTAATTTCAATATGTGGAAATTTTGATGAATCTGAATTAAAAGCTTTAATAGAAAATTATTTTGGTGTATGGGAAGAGACTTCAAATAGATCTTTTGAATATTCAAAGTCTAAATTAGAAGAAAACTTTTTATATACTGAAAAAAATATAGAACAACTTCATATTAACTTTGGACTAAATGGTGTTCCGAATGGTGATGAAAGAGGTTATAGTTTAGTTCTTCTAAATAATATACTAGGCGGCGGAGCATCCTCTATTTTATTTCAAAAAGTTAGAGAAGAGTTAGGGTTATGCTATTCAATATACTCATATCTGCTACCATTTCAAAATGTTGGTGCATTTAATGTATACACCGGGTTAAGTCCAACGTATGCTGGTAAAGCTATTTCTGTTATTAAAGAGGAATTGAATAAATTTAAAACAAGAGAATTTACTCAAGAAGAGATAAATATTAATAAAGAGAAGATTAAAGCACATTATATTTTAGGATTAGAGAGTACCTCTGCAAGGATGTTTAATAACGGTAAATCCGTACTATTCCAAAATAAAATAAATACTCCAGAAGATATAATAAAAAAAATAGATAGAATTAATAAAGATACCATAAAAGAAGTTCAAAGTGTTTGTTTTAATGATGGAATTGTAAATGGAGCCTTTGTTGGGAAGAGTATTTCTCTTGATGAATTATCTGCTCAATGCGAGAAGGATGTTTTTGCTTATAATTCTATAAATGCAACATTAGTATAGTTGACAATATAATATTATGTAAATTTTATGAATGTATTTAGTTATAAATTACCTCCTTAACTCATATTATGTTTTAAGGGGGTAATGCTATGAGTGAAAATATTAAAACATTAAGTGAAATGGAACGTTTTGAAATAATTAACGTAAATGACGGAGAAAAATATAGTTATTTATCTAATAATGATATTATAATTGATGATGATGGGAATCTTAAGTTTTTAATTATTAATTTAAACAACTCAAAATTTTCATTTTTCGGAGGTAGTGAATATTTAGAAATACCTTGGGAGTATGTAAAAAAAATAGGATCAAAAACTATCATTCTAGATGTAGAAGAAGAGAATATTAAACGAGCAAGGTTATAAAATTAAGAGGAAGTGGATATTTTGAAATTTTTAGTACAAAAATTCGGTGGCACATCTGTATCAACTGAAAGTAGAAGAAAGTTTGTAGTAGAAAAAGTAAAAGCAGCTATAGATGAAGGATTTTCACCTGTAGTTATTGTTTCTGCTATGGGCAGAAAAGGTGAACCTTATGCAACAGATACATTGTTATCTTTGCTTGATGATAAATTTAAAGAAGAAAATAAACAAGCTACAGACCTATTAATGAGTTGTGGTGAAATAATAAGTGCAGTAGTAATGAGTAATGAATTAAATAAGATTGGGCTAAAGGCTATGCCATTAACAGGTGGACAAGCTGGTATATTAACTAACGATGACTTTACTAACGCTACCTCAACTAATGTAGATATTACAATGTTGAGTGACATAACATCCAAGGGATATATACCTGTAATAACTGGATTTCAAGGAATGACAAAGGAAGGCTTTATAACTACCTTAGGTAGAGGAGGTAGTGATACTTCTGCTTCCTTAATTGGTGTTGCTTTAAATGCTCACGAGATTCAAATATATACTGATGTAGATGGAATAATGACTGCTGATCCAAGAATTGTAGAAGATGCTTCATTAATAGATGTAATCAGTTATAGTGAAGTTTTCCAATTAGCAGACCAAGGTGCTAAGGTAATTCATCCTAAGGCAGTAGAAATTGCTATGAGAGGGAATGTGCCACTAGTAATTAAGAACACAATGAATAATTGTTCTGGTACATTAATAAATAGCATAGGTGATTCAAATAGCACAAGAATAATAACTGGAATTACATATTTGAACAATAGAATACAAGTTTCTATTAAATTAGAGGATAATCAAGGCAACCCTCATTATAAGGAACTATTAGATATTGTTGCAAATAATGATATCAGTTTAGATTTAATAAATATATTTCCAAAAGAAAAAATATTTACAATTGATAGCAGCAAGAAAAATATGCTAGAAACAATATTTAAAAATATTAATATTAAATATACCTTAATAGAAAATTGTAGTAAGATCTCTGTCATAGGCTCAAGAATGGCAGGAATACCTGGAGTAATGGCAAAGATAATAAAAGCGTTAAGTGATAGTAATATAGATGTACTTCAAACTGCTGACTCTCATAGCACTATTTGGTGTTTAATTGAAAGTGATAAGGTAAATGAAGCTACAAATATTTTACACCAGACTTTTCAATTATAGATTTTTAAGTTTAACTAATAACTTATTCAAACAAGAATAAATTAGGTTTCCTATAGTATAAAAATACTCCTCCTGTACAAAATATAAAGGTACAGGAGGAATGTTTGTTATGACTTATGATGATCCTATAAATTTAAATAAAAAGTATACTAATAAAAATAATTTTTATTCTGCTGAATCTGGAGCTGAAGAAAAAAATGAAGAAATTGAATCAATTAAAGAAGTTGGAAATACAGAACCAGTAAAACCAGATGAAAGAATTCAAGTTATTTCAATAATTGGTCAAATTGAAGGGCATATGATTTTACCGCCAAACACCAAAACTACAAAGTATGAGCATCTAATACCTCAACTTTTATCAATAGAACAAAATCCAAATGTTAAAGGGGTTTTATTTATACTTAATACCGTTGGTGGAGATGTAGAGGCTGGGCTTGCAATAGCTGAAATGATTAATAGTATGTCTAAACCAACAGTTTCATTAGTAATTGGTGGAGGCCACTCCATAGGTGCTCCATTAGCAACTTCTGCTAAAGCATCATTTATATCTCCGTCAGCAACAATGATTATTCATCCCATAAGGATGAACGGACTAATAATAGGAGTTCCTCAAACCTTTAATTATTTCAATAAGATGCAACAAAGAATAAATGATTTTATTGTTAGAACTTCTAGAATAGAAACGGATGAATTAAAGCGTTTAATGTTGCAGACAGATGAACTTCTCAATGATATGGGAACTATACTCATTGGAAAAGAAGCAGTTGATATTGGATTAATAGATGAAGTGGGTGGAGTGAAATCTGCTTTAGATAAACTTGAATCTATGATAGAATAGAAATGTTGAATAAACCATAGGAAAAATCCTATGGTTTATTTGTGTAAAAAAGGATATTAATTTATAATATAGAATAGAGAGATAGGGGTGGTAAAATGGCAAGGAGAAAGACTAGAGCAAGAAAGAAGAAAAAAACAGAGATAAAGCAATATTCAGAGATAAAAGGTTTTATGTGGATTGTTATAGGATTCATTTTAGCAATAGGTATATATACTAATTTAGCAGGATACTTTTCTGCTTTTTCAAAGAATGTTTTATTCTCTCTTTTAGGAATAGGAGCATTTGTAATGCCATTATATCTAATATATTTTGGTGCTATGATAATATATCATAAAGGTGAGCTTCAACTAGGGTATAAATTTTACCCTATAACCTTTTTAGCAATTAATACATTACTATTAGTAGCCTCAATAAATATGGACATACGTAGTAATAACACATCTGACTTTTTTACAATTATAGGAGACATAATTAAGAACTCATCACCATTAGATGGTGGGATTTTAGGTTTTACATTAGCATATCCTCTATATAAAATTTTAGGATTTGTAGGTTCAATAATTGTTTATATGGCTATATATGTTATATGTATAGTAATAACATTTAATCTCTCAATTAGAGATATGGGGAAAAATATAAAAGATAAAGGTAAGAGAGTTAAAGAAGATTTAAAAAATAAAAATATCCAATTAAAAGAAAGAGAACCAGATATTAATTTAGAAGTTGAAAAAAGCAAAGTTGAAAATGAATATATAGATGGTATAAACAAGAAGATAAAAATATTAGATTTTATGAAAAATGCTGAAATTCATAATGAGCCGTCTGCTGAAGAGAAAAATAAAGAAATTGCAGTGTTTCAAATGGGTGACCTAGCTTCTGATGTTTCTAATGTAAAAAGTGAATCAACTAAAAGTAAAAAACTTGAAAATAATGTTAAAGAAGATGTAAATAAAGAAATAGTTGAAAAAATATCTGAGGTAAAAGCAGAAAAGGAATATATTATACCTAATTTAGACTATTTAAATGCTAATAGTGGTCTTAAGATTAATAAGGAAGATAAAAAAGAACTTATAGCTTCAGCTAATAAACTTGAAGAGACCCTTAGTTCATTTGGAGTTGAAGCAAAGGTTTTACAAGTTACAAAAGGACCAGCTGTTACAAGATATGAGCTTCAACCTAATATTGGAGTTAAGGTTTCAAAGATTGTAAACCTATCTGATGATATTTCATTAAGTTTGGCTGCTTCTGGAGTAAGAATTGAGGCTCCAATACCCGGAAAGTCTGCTGTAGGTATAGAGGTTCCTAATAAAAAGGTAACCCCTGTATTTTTAAGAGAAGTGCTAGAATCCAATGAATTTAAAAATTCTACAAGTAATGTTGCCTTTGCATTAGGTAAGGATATTGCAGGTCAGTGTATTGTAACAGACTTAAGCAAAATGCCTCACTTATTAATTGCCGGTGCAACTGGCTCAGGAAAATCAGTATGTATTAATACCTTAATTATGAGTATCTTATATAAATATTCTCCTGAAGATGTGGCATTGCTTATGATTGACCCTAAGGTTGTAGAGTTAAATGTTTATAATGGAATTCCTCATCTATTAATACCAGTAGTAACTGATCCTAAAAAAGCTGCTGCAGCGTTAAATTGGGCTGTTAATGAAATGACAAGAAGATATAAGCTATTTGCTGATTTAGGTGTAAGAAATGTACAATCATATAATGCACTTTTAGAAAAAGGACAAATTGAAGCAAAGCTTCCTTATATAGTGATAATTGTAGATGAGTTGGCAGATCTAATGATGGTATGTCCAAATGATGTTGAGGAATACATTGCAAGATTAGCACAAATGGCAAGAGCAGCAGGTATGCATTTAGTTCTTGCAACACAAAGACCATCAGTAGATGTTATAACTGGCGTAATTAAAGCTAATATACCATCCAGAATATCCTTTGCAGTTTCTTCGCAAGTTGACTCAAGGACAATACTAGATTCTTCTGGTGCTGAGAAATTATTAGGTAAAGGAGATATGTTATTCTATCCCGTTGGTGAATCGAAACCTCTAAGGATACAGGGTGCATTCATTTCTGAAGAAGAGGTTGAAAAAGTTGTTTCTTTCATAAAATCAGATGAAAATAACATACAATATAAAGAGGAAATAATTGACCATATAAATAGTGAATCTGTAGAAAATAATAAAATTTCTGATGATGATACTGATGAACTTCTAGATGAAGCAATAAATATTGTAGTTGAAAGCGGCCAAGCTTCTGCTTCATATATACAAAGAAGATTGAGAATTGGCTTTAATAGAGCAGCTAGAATAATAGAGCAATTAGAAGAAAGAGGCATAATATCAGCAAAAGACGGAACAAAACCAAGACAGGTATTAATATCAAAAAGCGAATTAGAGGAGTTTTAAGTAAAAAAACACTTGTTTTAAAATATAAAGAGTTTTAAAATTAAATTTGTAATTTATCTAACATAGGAGGAATAATTTTGACAAAATATAAGGTAGGTTTAGTAAGTTTAGGGTGTGACAAAAATAGAGTAGATTCAGAAATCTTACTAGGTGAAATGAAAACAAATTATGAATTTACGAATAATCCAAAAGAAGCTGAAATAATTATTGTAAATACATGTGGGTTTATTGAAAAGGCTAAACAAGAATCTATAGATACAATACTTGAAATGGCTAAATATAAAAATAAATATAATTGCAAGCTTTTAATTGCAACTGGTTGCTTAACTCAAAGATATGGAAAAGATTTAGAAGAGCTTATGCCTGAAATAGATATAATGCTTGGAGTAAATGATTATAAGAAAATTAATCAGTATATAGAAGACTTTATTGCTGGTAATGAAAGAGTTGTCTCAATAGATTATTCAGACGAAAATATAAATGAAGGTAATAGAGTTATAACTACTGATAAAGCAACGGCTTATTTAAGAATTGCTGAAGGATGCGATAATTTCTGTACCTACTGTATAATTCCAAAAATAAGAGGAAAGTTTAGAAGTAGATCAGTAGAAAACATTTTAAAAGAAGCAGAAGCATTAGTAAGTAATGGGGTAAAGGAAATAATTCTTGTAGCTCAAGATACTACACGTTATGGTATAGATCTATATGGTGAGAAAACACTTCATAAGTTACTAAAAGAACTTTGCAAAATAAATGATCTTAAATGGATTAGACTTATGTACTGCTATCCAGAAGAGATAACTGAAGAACTTATAAATGTTATGGCTTCAGAAGAAAAGATTTGTAAATATATAGATATGCCATTACAACATATTTCTTCAAATATACTTAAACTTATGGGAAGAAAAACATCAAAGGAAGATGTAATAGATAAAATTAATACTATAAGAAAATCTATACCTGATATAACTATAAGAACTTCATTAATTGTAGGGTTCCCAGGTGAAAGCGATGAAGACTTTAATACCCTAAAGGATTTTCTTCAAGAATACAAATTAGAGAAAGTTGGAGTATTTAGATATTCTCAAGAAGAGGGTACTCCTGCTGCAACTATGAGCAATCAAATTTCTGAAGATTTAAAGGCTAAAAGAGAAGAAGAAGTCATGCTTATTCAACAGAATATTTCTTCTGAAATAAATAGTTTGAAAATTGGAAGAATCTATGATATTCTTGTGGAAGGATATAATGGAGAATATTTCTTTGGTAGAAGTGAAGAAATGGCTCCAGATATTGATGGAAATGTATTTATAAAAGATCAAGACCTAAAGGTTGGAGAGTTTGTTAAGGTTAAAATTACCGAGGCTTTGGAATATGATTTATTAGGGGTTGTTTGTGATGAATCTTGCAAATAAATTGACACTTATTAGAATTGTTTTAGTACCAGTATTTTTACTGTTTATTGCACTGAAAATTGATTATGGAACATATATAGCTACTTTTATATTTATACTAGCATCATTAACTGATAAGCTAGATGGATATATTGCTAGAAGTAGAAATCAAATTACTAACTTTGGAAAATTCATGGATCCATTAGCAGATAAATTGTTAGTTACTTCTGCATTAATTTCCTTAGTTGAATTACAAATCATACCTAGTTGGGCTGCAGTTATAATTATAGCTAGAGAATTTGCTGTTTCTGGTTTAAGAACTATAGCAGCTGCAGAAGGAACTGTTATTGCAGCTTCTTGGTGGGGAAAGATTAAAACTGTAATTCAAATTATTGCAATAATAACATTATTATTAAAAGTAAATATAAATAATTCAAGTATGCTTTTGAATACTTTTATGACTAATAATACGCTTCATGCTTTATATAATTATTTACCAGATGTATTATTATATATAGCTGTAGCAATTACTATCCTTTCTGGGGTTGACTATTTCAACAAAAACAAAAATACAATAGATACAAATAAGTAGTATATAAAAAAAAATAAATGATAATAATTTAGATAAAAGTTCCAATTCTTATTGGAACTTTTATAATATCCATTGTTGACATAAATAAAAAAGTAACATATAATTAGTATATAGAACAGATGTTCGAGAAAGGATGGAATCTCATGGCAAATTTAGATATGGATAAACTAAAAGCAATAGAGGCTGCAATGGGCCAAATAGAAAAACAGTTCGGAAAAGGCTCAATAATGAAATTAGGCGAGCATACTACTAGCGGAATAGAAGCTATATCAACTGGATGTCTTGATTTAGATATAGCCTTAGGAATAGGCGGAGTTCCAAAAGGAAGAATAATAGAAATATACGGTCCAGAAAGTTCAGGTAAAACTACAGTAGCTCTTCAAATTGTTGCAGAAGCACAAAAAGCAGGTGGAGCTGTTGGATATATAGATGCAGAACATGCGTTAGATCCTAACTATGCACGTAACTTAGGTGTAAAAACTGATGATTTAATAGTATCTCAACCAGATACAGGTGAGCAAGCGTTAGAGATTGCTGAAGCTTTAGTTCGTTCTGGAGCAATTGATGTTATAGTTGTGGATTCTGTAGCAGCTTTAGTTCCAAGAGCTGAAATTGAAGGTGAAATGGGAGATTCTCATGTAGGTCTTCAAGCAAGATTAATGTCTCAAGCGCTTAGAAAACTTACTGGAACTATAAGCAAAACTAAATGTGTAGCTATATTTATAAACCAATTAAGAGAAAAAGTTGGTGTTATGTTTGGTAATCCAGAAACTACTCCTGGTGGTAGAGCTCTAAAATTCTATGCTTCTGTAAGAATGGATATAAGAAGAATAGATTCTATAAAGCTTGGTGATACCATAGTTGGTAACAGAACTAGAGTTAAAGTTCTTAAAAATAAAGTGGCACCACCATTTAAACAAGCTGAATTTGATATAATGTATAACGAAGGTATATCAAAAGAAGGTAACATTGTTGATGTAGGTGTTAAAGAGAACATAATACAAAAAAGCGGAGCTTGGTTCTCTTATGGCGATGTTAGACTAGGCCAAGGAAGAGAAAATGCTAAACAGTTCTTAAAAGATACTCCAGAGCTATCTTTAGAAATAGAAAATACAATTAGAAAAAAATATGAATTGCCATTAGCTGTGGTTCCTGTTAAGGCTGAAAAAGATAAAACTAAAGCTAAAGAGACCGCTAAAGAAGAAGTAAAATAATTTTAATTTTTTAAGATGACATAAAAGCTAAATCATGCTAAAATTAATACCATATAATGGTGTTGCAAAGGAGCAGTGAAATTCACTGCTCCTTTTTGTTATATAAAAATATATATTTTTAGAAAGATACAGGAGGTACATTATATGGAGATAAATACAAAGTACGGTGTTATTAAAGGAATGTCTTCAACCATATATTATAATAATGGTCAATTGAAAGAATGTATTTTAAATGAGAAAAACATCTTAGAAACCTCTTATGGACAATTGATCCCACAATATGAATATGATGAGGTAAGAAAAAAATATATTAATTCACTATCTTTCTATGAAAGTGGGAATCTAAAGGTAATATCATTAAATGAGAATACAAATATAAAAATTAAAGACAAATATTTTTCTGCAGAGAAAATAACTTTTTATGATAATGGTTATATAAAAAGATTATTTCACTTAAATGGCAAGCTCACAGCATATTGGAGTGAAGAAAATGAATATAAGCTTGCTCAAGAATATGATTTTCATTTTAGCTTTGGATCTTTTAAATCCAAATTTATGGCTCTTCAATTTTATGAAAATGAGAAAATCAAAAGTATTACCTTATGGCCAAAGGATAATATATTAATTAAAGCTAATGAACAAGATATAAAAATAAGAATAGGCATATCTTTATATGAAAATGGGAGTATTAAATCATGCGAACCAAGTGATATAACAAAGATAATCACACCAATAGGAAATATAAATGCATACGATTATAGTGCAATAGGAATACATGGGGAAAATAACTCTTTAGAATTCTATGATAATGGTAATATAAAATCAATAAGTACATCTACAGATAGAATAGAAGTATATGATTCTTTTGGTATACAAGCAATATATACACCAGTAGAGAAAAGTAATCTATTTAATAAAAATATTAAAGACCTACTTCCACTAGTAATAAAATTTTACGAGTATGCAATTCATATAAACGGAGACGAATATAAATTGAATAAGTATAGATTTATAGTTAATAATAATTACAGAAAGCTTAAAATTAAAAACTATGATTGCTCAAGTTGTGAATTTTCAAATGTAGGAATTCAAATTAAAAAATAACCAATTTTTTTGCTAGGTATATTATGCTTATAATACCATGGTTAATTCACCTAGCAATTGTTGTCGCTTGACATAAGAAAAAAATTGCTATACAATAATAACAAATACTGGTTTATCAAATTCACTAGTTTACAGTGAGAATATATATGACACCTTTCTACGCTATCTTATTTAAATTTTATATACATTCAAATAGATGCGAAGGAGGTGTTTAAATGGAAATGAAACTTATATTAATAGATATTGTAGTATTAGCTGTTTTAGCAGTTGCTACATATATGGTTGTGAAAAAAGTTTCAAAAAATAAAGTTGAAAACTTAGAAAAAGAAGCACATGAACTTCTTGAGAATTCTAAAAAAGATGTAGAATCTTTGAAAAAGGAAGCTATTTTAGAAGCTAAAGAAGAAGTTCATAGATTAAGAAATGACTTTGAAAGAGATTCAAGAGAAAGAAGAAATGAAATTCAAAGACTTGAAAGAAGATTAATTCAAAGAGAAGAAACACTTGACAAAAAAGGTGAAGTGTTAGAAAAGAAAGAAGACGTTGTTAACAAAAGAATGCAAGAAATTGATGTAATGGAAGCTGATGTTCAAGACTTATTAAAGCAAAGAAGAGAGGAACTAGAAAGAATATCTGGTTTAAGCTCGGAAGATGCTAAGAATATTTTACTTGAAGAAGTAAACAAAGAAATTAAACATGAAGCTGCCATTATGATTAAAGAGGTTGAAACTAAGGCCAAGGAAGAAGCAGATAAGAGATCAAGAGAAATAATTACAACTGCTATTCAAAGATGTGCTGCAGATCACGTTTCTGAATCAACAGTACACGTTGTAGCGCTTCCAAATGATGAAATGAAGGGCAGAATTATAGGTAGAGAAGGTAGAAATATTAGAACACTTGAAACACTAACTGGGGTAGATTTGATTATAGATGATACTCCTGAAGCAGTAATATTATCAAGCTTTGATCCTATAAGAAGAGAAGTAGCAAGATTAGCTTTGGAAAAATTAATAGTAGATGGTAGAATACACCCTGCTAGAATTGAAGAAATGGTTGAGAGAGCTACAAAAGATGTAGAAAACGATATAAAAGAGGAAGGCGAGCAAGCCACTTTTGAAACTGGGGTACATGGATTGCACCCTGAGATTATTAAGTTGTTAGGTAGATTAAAATACAGAACAAGTTATGGTCAGAATGTTTTAAAACATTCCATAGAAGTTGCTTATTTAGCTGGATTGATGGCTTCTGAGTTAGGACTAGATGTTAACATTGCAAGAAGAGCTGGTTTGCTACACGATATAGGAAAAGGTGTAGATCAAGAGTACGAAGGTCCTCATGCATTAATAGGTGGAGATTTAGCTAAGAAATATCATGAATCAGCTGTAGTGGTAAATGCTATTGCGGCTCACCATGGAGATGTTGAGATGATTTCGTTGGAGGCAGTATTGGTTCAGGCAGCTGATGCAATTTCAGCAGCAAGACCAGGTGCTAGAAGGGAAACACTAGAAGCTTATATTAAGAGGTTAGAGAAATTAGAAGAGATTGCAAACTCATATGAAGGCGTAGAAAAGTCATATGCCATTCAAGCTGGAAGAGAGATTAGAATTATGGTTAAACCAGATCAAGTCGATGATGCAGTCGCAACTGAGATGGCACGAAATATTGTAAAGAGCATTGAAGAAGAATTGGAATATCCAGGTCAGATAAAAGTAAATGTAATTAGAGAAACTCGTGCTGTAGAGTATGCAAAATAATCGATAATAAATACATTTTGTGAAAACAAAATGTATTTTATTTTTTCTTAATAAAAATTTAATTTTTTTTATTTATGAAGAAGGAATTTAATGAAATTTATAGAATATATAATATGGTGTAAAGTAATTATTATGCAATATGTAAACGTATGCTAATTTAGTAAGACTAGGAGGTCAAAATAATGGAAGTATTAAAAGTTTCAACAAAATCTAATCCAAATTCAGTAGCAGGTGCACTGGCAGCAATTATAAAAGAAAAAAATATAGTTGAGATTCAAGCTGTTGGAGCCGGAGCTATTAATCAAGCGGTAAAAGCCATCGCTATAGCAAGAGGTTTTGTTGCCCCAAGTGGAAAGGATATCGTATGTGTTCCTGCTTTCACTGATATTGTAATTGACGGAGAAGAAAGAACAGCTATCAAACTAATTGTACAACCTAGGTAATAATAATATTTATAAATTATTTTTGAATTTAACTCGACAATGTCGAGTTTTTTCCTTTTAATAAGACTTTCACATATTAAAGTTTACAATATAATGATAAAATGATATATTTTTTATATATAGTAAGAGAAATCAGGTGAAAGTTATGAAATACGCTGATTTACATATTCACTCAACATATTCTGACGGCAAATTAACACCTGAGGAAATTGTTGAATTAGCAATGAGGCGAAAAATAAATTACATTTCCATAACTGATCATGATACCCTAGAATCACAATACATAACGGAAAATATGTATGATAACTTATCAATAATTCCAGGTATAGAATTATCTACTGAATTTAATGATATTGAAATACATATATTGGGGTACTTCATAGACATAAAAAACAGTCACTTATTAGGATTGATGGATGATTTAAAGGTATCAAGATCAAAAAGGGTTGAAGTAATATTAGATAAGTTAAATAAAATTGACATAAAAATTGATTTTTCAGATTTAAATGCTAATAAATTATGCTCTTTAGGTCGTGCGCATATTGCTTCTGCATTAGTCAAAAAAGGATATGCAGACACATTCAAATCTGCATTTGTTAATTATCTTATTGAAGGAAAGCCAGCTTATGTAAAAAGAGAAAAACTTCCTTACAAAGAAATTTTAGATATTATAGAATACTCTGGAGGAATTTCTGTTTTAGCACATCCAGGTGAAATGAATAGACCAATGGAGCTGGAGAATACTATCAAAAGATTAAAGTGTCATGGACTTAAAGGCATAGAAGTATTTCATCCAAGTCATAATTGCGAAAAAATAAATTGCATTTATAATTTTGCAAGCAAATACAAACTTCTTGTAACTGGGGGAAGCGATTGTCACACTATTGTTTCAAAAGAAGAAAGTATTATAGGTGAATATGGCATCAATGAATGTCAATTAAATAAACTTTTAATAAGCAAAAGTAAAAATGGAGGTACATTATGATTTTATCAAAAAAAGGGGAAGCAATATCGCCGTCAATTACATTAGCTATTACAGCAAAGGCTAAAGAAATGAAGGCTAATGGAATAGATGTAGTAAGTTTTGGAGCAGGTGAGCCAGATTTTAATACTCCTAAAAATATTAGAGATGCAGCAGTTAAGGCTATGGAAGAAGGGTATACAAAATACACACCAGCAGCTGGTATAACAAGCCTTAAGAAAGCTATAGCTACTAAATTATATAAAGATAACAATTTAACATATGACGAATCTCAAATAGTAATTTCAACAGGAGCTAAACAATGTTTAGCAAATGCTTTTCTTGCCATACTAAATCCTGGAGATGAGGTTCTTATACCAACACCTTATTGGGTTAGTTACCCTGAATTAACTAAATTAGCTGATGGAGTTCCAGTATTTATTGATTGTAAGAAGGAAGATAACTATAAATTTAAAGTTAGCATTCTAGAAAAGTATATAAACGAGAAAACTAAGGCAATTTTGATTAATTCACCAAATAACCCAACTGGAACTATATATACAAAAGAAGAATTAAAAGAACTTGCAGATTTTGCTGTAAAGCATAATTTATTTATAATTTCTGATGAAATTTATGAAAAATTAATTTATGGCTCTGAAGAGCATATAAGTATTGCAAGCTTAAGTAAGGAAGTATATGATAGAACAATTGTTATAAATGGAATGTCTAAATCATATGCAATGACTGGCTGGAGAGTAGGTTATGCAGCAGGTCCAAAGGATGTTATAAAGGTTATGAGCAATATCCAAAGTCATATGACCTCTAATGTATGTTCTATATCTCAATATGCGGCGTTAGAAGCGTTAGAAGGGCCACAGGATGATTTACACTCTATGATTAAAGTTTTCCAAGAGAGACGTGACTTAATGAGTTCATTGCTAGATAAAATGGATGGAATAAGCTATATTTATCCTCAAGGAGCTTTTTACATCATGGTGAATATAGAAAGCTTTATTGGTAAAAGCTATAATGGTAAAATGATAAATGACTCACTAACATTTTCGAACATATTGCTTGATGAAAATAAAGTTGCAGTAGTACCTGGAGCCGGATTTGGTCTTGAAAATTATATTAGATTGTCCTATGCTACTTCAAATAGTATTATAGAAGAAGGACTAAAAAGACTATCTTTATTTGTTTCTTGCATAAAATAATTCGTTATTTTTAGAATACAGTTGAAATTGTTTAGAAAACAATATATAATAAAGTAAGTTATTATGTTTATAACAAAATATACAAAGAGGTGAATGTAATGGTAGTTAAAGAAGTATTAGTTAAAAATGCTACAGGTTTACACGCTAGACCTGCAACTTTATTAGTTAAGAAAGCATCATCATTTAAGTCTGATGTTCAAATTGAGTACAATGGTAAGAAAGCTAATGTTAAGAGCTTAATCGGAGTTCTTTCTTTAGGAGTTACTAAAGACGCTTTAGTAAAAGTTATCGCTTCTGGTGATGATGAAACTTTAGCTGTTGAAGAAATCGTAAAATTAATCGACAGTTTAGAAGAATAATAAAAAAAGGTTCGATAGAACCTTTTTTTTATTTTACGATTTTTTCATAACGAATTTACTTTTAACAAAAATAGCTACTAAATTTATTCCAGCAACAAATACTAATATATATATAATTCGTTCTATAATGGGTAAGATACCAAATAGAAAGTGAACAAAGTTAAAATTCAATAACCCAATTGTCCCCCAATTTATGGCCCCTATAATAACTAAAATAAAAGAAACTTTGTCTAAGACACTTATTTTATACATATCCATACAACTCCCAACTATTTTTATACTAATTTATATTCAACTTTTTTTCTTAATATAACTGATATTATGTAGAAAATATGATATAATAATAGCGAACTATATTAGATGAATTTTAAATTTTATTCGTATGGAGGTTTTTTATGACAAACTTATATAGTACACCTTTAAATTCTAGATATGCTTCAAAAGAAATGAGTTACATATTTTCTGATGATATGAAATTTTCTACTTGGAGAAAGCTATGGGTTGCACTAGCTGAATGCGAAAAAGAACTAGGTTTAAACATAACTGACGAACAAATAAATGAATTAAAAGCTAATATTTATAATATTAATTATGAAGATGCTATAAAAAAAGAAAAAGAAGTTAGACATGACGTTATGAGTCATGTTTATGCATATGGATTACAATGTCCTTCTGCTAAAGGAATTATCCACTTAGGAGCTACTTCTTGTTATGTTGGGGATAATACAGATATTATTATTATGAGAGATGCACTTTTATTAGTTAAAAAGAAAATTGTTAATGTATTAAAACTATTAAAAGATTTCTCATTAAAATATAAAGATATGCCGACACTTGGCTTTACACATTTCCAACCTGCTCAATTAACTACAGTAGGTAAAAGAGCTACACTATGGATGCAAGATTTAGTTATGGATATAGAAAATATAGACCACTTATTAAGCACTCTAAAGCTAAGAGGAGTTAAAGGTACAACTGGAACTCAAGCAAGCTTTATGACTTTATTTGAAGGCGATGAAGAAAAAGTTAAAGCTCTTGATACAATGGTAGCCACTCAAATGGGCTTCCAAAAGAGTTTTGGAGTTACAGGTCAAACATACCCAAGAAAATTAGATTCAATAGTTTTAAATACTTTATCAGAAGTTGCACAAAGTGCATATAAATTTTCAAATGATTTAAGATTACTTCAAAGCATGAAAGAAGTTGAAGAGCCATTTGAAAAGAATCAAATTGGTTCATCTGCTATGGCATATAAAAGAAATCCTATGAGATCAGAAAGAATAAGTGCACTAGCTAGATATGTAATTGTAGATTCTTTAAACCCTGCTATTACTGCAGCAACTCAATGGTTTGAAAGAACTTTAGATGACTCTGCAAACAAAAGAATAGCTGTTGCTGAAGCTTTCTTAGCTCTTGACGGTGTTCTAAATCTATATATGAATATCGCTGAAAACATGGTAGTATATGAAAAAGTAATTGCTGCTCACGTTAATAACGAACTTCCATTTATGGCAACTGAAAATATAATGATGGAATCTGTTAAAATAGGTGGAGACAGACAAGAACTTCATGAGAAGATAAGAGTTCATTCTATGGCTGCAGCTCAAAGAGTAAAAGGAGAAGGCTTAAATAATGATCTTATAGATAGAATACTAGCTGATCCTGATTTTAAGTTATCTGAGGAACAAATTTTAGATATAATAGATCCAATGAAATTTATAGGTAGAGCTCCTAGTCAAGTTGTAGAGTTCATTGATGAATATATTGACCCTATATTAAATGATAATGCTGATATGCTAGGTGCAAAAGCTGAAATAAATGTATAATAATATACTAATTATAAAAAGACCTTTTAAGGTCTTTTTTATTTTTTGTTGAAAAAAACTTGATTTAAAATCACGATGGTTTTTAACAAACTGAAGTAACTTTACAGTTACTTAAATAGAAATTTAAAGTTATATATTTAATGAAGGCTTATACAAATGAATATAGAGCTTTTCAATTAAAAAAATGTAGAATACCTCAAAGTTATTGGTGTAACAAGGAAAATCATTTTGGATTATTATAATCAATCTATTTCTAATGCCGTTATTGAAGCTAATGGATATGAATTTATGCCTTGGGAGTTCTCCTAGGAAGGTTGTTTTGGATACGACTTGAGTATTATTTAAGTAGTTTGTTCTTTAGATATGTTTCCTAATACTACACAAGACGAGAGTCGTTCAATAAGTGAGAACTCTACCTGGGGAATAAGAAGAAAATTTGAACAAGGTAAGGTAGTAGTAAACCATAATAAATTTTTAGATTATGATAAAAATGAAGAAGGTAACCTTATTATAAATGAAAAACAAGCAAAAATAGTAAGAAGAATTTATAAAGACTACCTTGATGGCAAAGGCACAAATAGAATAGCTAGAGAACTTGAAGATGAAGGAGTTCCTAATTGGAATGGCAAATCAAAGTGGTATGAAAGCAGCATAAGAAAAATACTTAGTAATTAAAAGTATCAGGGAGATGCACTGCTTCAAAAGACCTACACGGTGGATTTCCTTACAAAGAAAAGGGTAGAGAATAATGGTGAGGTTCCTCAATATTATGTTGAAGAGAGCCATCCTGCCGTAATAGATAAAGAAATGTGGGAGGCAGTACAGCTTGAAATGGAGAGAAGAAGAGTATTTGCTGAAAAATATAACATTAGCAAAATAGATTATGCCACAGTTGATAATCCTTTTGCTGGAAGAGTTATTTGTGGACACTGTGGAAGTACCTTGGGGAGAAAGGTATGGAACTCCAACAATGAAAGGCTTAGAAGAATTATTTGGAGATGTAATAAGAAGTACACTATAAAAGGTGAGAAGAGCTGCGAGAATAAGCATATAGATGATAGAGTTTTATACCAAGCTTTTATAAATACCTTTAATGCAATTATTTAAAATAAGAATTATTTTATTGAGAAGTAGAAGGAATATTTAAAAGTGATAACTTGCTTCAAAGATATAAAGCGAAACAGTTTATTGAAATAAAAAATTATGCAGAGGTTATAAAAAGCTTTGATATGGATTTGTTTTTTAGGATTATTGAAAAGATGACCGTGTTTGAAGGAGAAAAAGTTATAGTTATTCTTTTAGAGGGAACTGAGATAGAATCTATAATTGAATAGATTTAAAAAGATATACCAGATGGGACAATAAAAGGTGCTTCATAATTATTATTGATATGATTGGTCAGGTAAATTAAGTTTTATCTGGCTCTTTTTGATTTAAAACTATTGAATATTAATAAAGTTTTACAATTTAAAATGAATTTTCAAAATAATTTGCTTATTATTGCGATTTTAATCTGATTTTAATATTATCTTTAGTCCTTTTTAATTTAGGAAATTTAACATACAAATATAAGTTAAGAAATATTGAAACTAAATTAAAAAGGAGGTATAAATTTTGATTAAAACTGAAAATATGACTATGACATATAAAAATGGATTTACAGCAGTAAAAAATTTACATCTGAATGTTGCAGAAGGAGATATTTTTGGTTTTCTTGGTCCCAATGGCGCAGGAAAAACCACAACTATTAGAATGTTAACGGGATTATTAAAACCAAGTAGAGGAAAAGTTTTTATTAATGAACTTAATGTTGCTTCAAATGAAAATGAGATTAAGAAAATCATAGGGGTTGTGCCAGAATCTCATGGTTACTACAACTGGATGAATAGTATAGAATACCTTAGCTATTTTGCAGAACTCTTTGGAAAAGATAAATCAAAATATACAAGCCATATTGAATATTTACTTGAAAAAGTAGGATTAAGCGATAAGAAGAAAGTTCCTATAGGTCATTATTCAAGGGGAATGAAGCAGAGACTTGGTATTGCCAAATCTCTTATAAATAATCCTAAAATAATTTTTCTTGATGAGCCTACTTTAGGACTTGACCCAATAGGACAGAAAGATATTCAAAATCTTATTTTTGAAATAAATAAAGTAATGAATGTAACAGTATTTATTACATCTCATTTACTTAAAGATATTGAAGTGCTCTGTAATAGAGTTTCGATAGTTCAAAATGGAGAACTTATAGAACAGGGAAGTATTAAGGAACTTCAGGATAAGTATTCTGAAAATGAAACAATAAAAATTAAAACATCTGATAATATAAAGGCGTATCAGTTTTTAAAAGAAAATAAGATGTTTGTTGGATCTGAGTTAAAAGATGAGAATATATACTTTTATATCAATAAAGCCAGTAGCAACAATTTGTTAAATGAAGCAAAGCATTATATCGTTGAAAAGTTGTTTATAAATTCTATTGATATCCATGAGATTGGCAAAGTAGAGACAACGATAGAAGATATATTTTTTAAACTTACTGATAAGAAGGTGAGAAGTTAATATGAATCTTTCAATAATTAAAAAGGAACTTAGAGAAAACTTTTATGCCATGAAAGGGAATTTATGGTTAATTATTATAGCAATTATATTTAGCATAATGTCCTATAGCTTTGTATCTATGAAAGAGTTAAGTCTACTTGCTCAAACAGAAGTTATAGTTACAATGAGTAAATTAGTTGTAGGATTAGCATTACTGATAACAATAGTTCTTTCAGCAGTAACTTTTTCAAATGAAAAAGAAGAATGTACACTGGAAAGTTTGATGCTTACACCTGTACCAAGGATGCAGTTAGCTTTTGCAAAACTTGTTGGAGTGTTTTTGATGGGAATATCAGTTTTTGCTATAGCAATTCCGTATATTGCAACACTAAGTTATGGAACAGGACTTATTGCTAGAGCGGTAATATTTATTGTTGTTATAGGTAGCATTGTATTATTTTCTTATGCTAATATTTCTATTGCTCTTTCAATTTTATTGGGTTCATCTAAGAATTCTATAATAACTTCAATAATATTTTTTATAATGACCGGATTGCCAAGCTTATTATCTACTTCAATTAAAAAAGCAGGATTTGGAGCTGTGATTGAAAAGATTAGTCCGTTATCTAATACATTCAATCTTATGAAGGCTGTAATAATTGAAAAACAAGGCTTTGCAGGAATGACAAAATTTATAATTCCAATATTAATATTTGCAGTCTTGTCCTATATGTTTTTAATCTACGGAACAAAGAAAATTGCATTCAAAGGAGGAGAATAGCATGAGGAAGATATATATAGCACTTACACTGCTTTTGATTCTGGCTTTATCTCCATTAACAAATGTATATGCTAAGGATTTAAATACAGAAAAACTAAGTATCTCGATAACATCTCCTTCTAATGTTAGAGATTACCCAGGGAAGCAAACACTAGTTAAGGCAGAAGTTAAAAACAACACGGATAAGCCCATAAAGGACTTACTTGTCTATATTACCATGGCAGATACGAAAAAGAACATGACCGTTAACTTAGAAGACTATAGTGCAGATAAACCTATAAAGGTTGATATACTTAATCCGGGTGAAACAAAAATTGTAGAACTACCTATAAGGTTTGTATATACTAGTAACTATTATCTTTATACTACAGCAGTTTCTAAAGAATATAATCAAGTTATTTCGAGTGATGCTATTCCTATAAAGATTATGGGAAATACAAAAGTCGATAAAAACATGGTGTTGGCAATATCTTATATAGAGCCAATCCTATTAGTATTAGGGACAGTATTTATAATGCTAAAAAAGAAATACAGTAAGAAAGCATGAAATTAAGAAATTAATTGATTTTTATAAAATAAGGCAGGAGGGAAAATATAATGAAAAATATTTTTATAAAAGTAAAGGAATTTTGCAGGAACCATAAAAAAAGGATAATAAAGATCATATCAAGCAGTATTGCTGCAGTAATAATTGTGGGTGGAACAGCAGCTGGAGTAGTATATTCTAAAGCAAAAGGCAACTTAAAATATACACAAGAGCAGCTGCAGAAAATTGCTTTAGGCAAGATACCAGGTGAGGTTGTAAAGGTTGAAAAAGAATTGAATTTTGAAGAGGCAGTTTATGAATACGAGTTTAGTATTAAAGACAAAGAAAATATGCTTCAGAAAGTAAAGTTGGATTCTCAAAGTGGTGCAATATTAAGAGAAAATAACGAAAAATCTAATGGTGAAAATAAAGATAGTCATGATAAAGAGGAAAGTAGACATGGCGAAGACTAGCGAAATGGTATATATTAATATTTAGTAGTGAGCAAACAGCTCACTATTTTCTTATGGAGGTGTTAATGTGCGAGACTTTAAGATTTTATTAGTAGAGGCTGAAAAACAGATGTCTATGTTTATAGAAATGGAATTAACGCATGAAGCGTATAAGGTAGACATAGCTTACGATGGGAGAGAGGGGATGAAAAAGGCGGAGAATAATAATTATAACTTAATACTTTTAGACATAATGATTCCTAATATAAATGGAATAGACGTTTGTAAAAGAATAAGGCAATATTCAATGGTGCCTATAATAATGTTAACTGCTAAAAGTGATGTGTCTGATAAAGTAATAGGTTTGGATGTAGGAGCTAATGATTATCTTACCAAGCCTTTTGCCATAGAAGAGCTTTTAGCTAGAATAAGAGTTTATGAAAGAGATAAGTCTATAATTAATAAGACTGAGGAGCTTAAAGTGAAAGATATTATTATGAACAATAGAACTCATCAAGTATGGAGAAGCGGCAAAGAAATTGAGCTGACAAAGAAAGAGTATGATATTTTGGAAATGCTTCTTAGGAATAAAAATATAGTCCTTTCAAGAGAACAGCTCATTGAGAGAGTTTGGGGTTATAATTATGTAGGGGATACTAATGTGGTAGATGTGTTTATAAGATATTTAAGAAGCAAAATCGATGAAGGATATGATGAAAAGCTTATCTCTACTATAAGAAGAGTAGGATATGTAATTAAGGGTGATTAATGATGAACTTAAAAATTATTAAAAACGCTAAAATTTCGGTGAAGCTTACAATAATATATGCTTTTATGTTTTCGTTACTCCTGCTGGTTTTAAATGCTTCAATCTTGTATGGCGTTAAATACTATCTTTATAGTCAAAGCAACAAGCAGCTTGAAGATATAAAAACTATAATAACAAATAAGATTACAGGCCAAAATGAACATGTCGGTTTATCTGACAAAGAAATAGTTACTGATATTCCATCAAATGATAATATTCATATAAGGATAATAAAACAAGATGGAAACGTCATTAATTCTTCAGATAAGTTTAAGTATAAAATTGAAATAAAAGAACCTTATGGGAAAATACTTGAAAAAGAAGCAGGAGAAAAACATATACTATTTGAGAATATTAGGATTGATAATAAGGATTATGGGACAGCATATTTACAAATAGTTAAAGATATGGATAATGAGTATGATTTTATGAAGATTTTGTTTGTACTCATGGCCATAGCAGATTTTATTGGTGTAATTGCTTCAATTATTATAGGATACTTCATAAGCAAGAAAATGTTAAGGCCAATTAATTATATAACTAAAACTGCAGAAAGCATAAGTATTAACAATTTAAAAGAAAGAATAGTTGTAAAAGGTCCTGAAGACGAGTTAAAAAGGCTTGGAGATACATTTAATAAAATGATAGATAGACTTCAAGAATCCTTTGACAGGCAAATTCAATTTGTATCCGATGCTTCACATGAACTTAGAACTCCTATAGCAGTTATACAAGGTTATGCAAATTTGCTTGATAGATGGGGTAAGGATGATAAAGAAGCTTTAGAAAAATCCATCTATGCAATTAAATTAGAAGCTAATAATATGGGTAACTTAGTAGAGAGGCTATTGTTTCTTGCCAAAGGTGATAGCGGAAAACAGAAAATAGAAAAGCAAGAATTTTGGCTTAATGAGCTAATTAATGAAGTTGTAACAGAAAGCAAATTGATTTGCCCTAACCGAATAATAACAAATGATAATAATGATACAGTAAAAGTATTTGCAGATTTTAAAATGATAAAACAAATGCTGAGGATATTTATTGATAATAGCATTAAATTTACATCAGAACAAGGAAGAATAGATATAAGTTCACGGCTTAAAGATAAAGGTATAGAGATAACTATTAGCGATAATGGCATAGGTATACCTAAAAAATCTATGAAAAATATATTTGATAGATTTTATACCGTAGATAAATCAAGATCTAAAGATAAAGGTGGAAGTGGACTTGGATTATCTATAGCAAAATGGATTGCTGATGTGCACCAAGGCTTTATAAAAGTTTATAGTGATGAAGGAAAGGGAACAACAATATCTGTTGTTCTAGAGAGAAAATTATAATGAATTTAAAGTAATATTTCTATTAAGAAAATTTGAAGTCAGCATAGTAGCTCTAGATAAGTGGCTAAGAGATTCGTTTAAATAAATATAAAATGAGAATAACTCTTGATTTTTGCACATTATAACCATCTATTGTATAAACAAAGAAAATGAATATTTGTTAAGACTGAGGTAAATATATAAATATGAAAATATTTATATAAGGAGTATTCTATGATAAGAAAAATTATAGAAATAGTCTTCAGGAGCGCCTCTACTTACATTATTCTATTAGTCTTTGGAAGAATAATTGGAAGAAAATTGATATCAAGAATAACATTTTTTGATTTTATTGTTGGAATTACCCTTGGGTCTATTGCAGTAAGAATAGCATTAGGTTCACAGGAATCGCCATTTTTAGCTACAATTTCAGTATTTGTTATTTCTTTGTTAGTTGTTATTACAGATTATTTAGATATTAAAAGTATTAATTTTAGAAAATTAGTTGATGGTGAGCCGATTATACTAATAAGTAATGGAAAAATATTAGATTATAATTTAAAAAAAATAAGAATTACTATAAATAAATTAATGATGCAATTAAGAGAAAAAGACATATTTAATATAGACGATGTGGCGCTTGCAGCTATAGAAAGTGATGGAGAATTGACAGTATTACCAAAAGTGAATAAACAACCAATAACAACCGGTGACTTAAATATTTCAAGAAAATATACTGGGTTAATGAGAGATCTAATTATAGATGGCAAAATAATGTATAATAATTTGAAGTCAATTAATCATGATGAACAATGGGTTAAAGAACAGCTTAAAACTCATAATATTTATAATCTAGAGGAAGTTTTCTATGCTGGTTTAAGTGACTCAGGAATTTTATATGTTTCAGAAAAACAAAGCAATGAAGTAACATAATAATTCTGCTTGCTGTAATTCCAATAGTTATATTTCAAGGAATAATAAAGTATATACTTGCAATCATTATATTTGCCAGGGAGTTTACTTTGAGCTTCAATACAAGTGTCCAATTTGAAGCTATTTGGTTAACACAAGATTAAAATTTAATGAATTGATATATTTTACTAAACGTAGGGAGAAACTATAGTGTTGTTGCACAATATTCTAAAAAAATTCATCAACGGATATAAAAAGCTATGTATTTATTTAATATAAAAAGTACCCTGTAGAATAGACAATGATATGCTCCCCTTATAGTAAACAGATTAAAAATAAAAAATCTTCTACTAGAAAGGGGAGTATTTTTGTGTCTAGAAGAACTAAATATACAGCAGAAGAAAAGTACGAAATTTTAAAGCTTTATGAGAGTGGATTCGGAAGTATAAAGAAATTATGACTAAATTTGACATGGATGCATATGCATTTTATCGTTTGAGATATAACTATGAAAACTATGGAATAGATGGATTGAAAGAATATAAGACATGGAAAAGATATTCCGCAGATTTAAAGAGACACGCGGTAGAAGATTACCTTTCTGGACAATACTCACAACGTGAGATTACAGAGAAATATGAACTAACAGATAAGTCAGTGTTGAAAAGATGGATAAAAAAGTATAATAGTCATAGAGAAATAAAGGCAACCGGGAAAGGAATGAACCGATCTATGATTAAAGGGAGAAAAAAATCTTTGAAAGAAAAAATAGAAACTGTAGAATAGTGTATTGCTCACAATAATGATTACCAGCATACTGCCGAGGTTTATCAGGTCTCATATCAACAAGTATATCATTGGGTTAGAAAATATGAATCTGGTGGAGAAAACGCGTTAAAAGATTTACGAGGCCGAAAGAAGTCTAAAATGGAACTAACTACTGAAGAGAAAATAAAGATTCAAATGAAAAAACTTGAAGCAGAAAATGAGAGATTAAGAGCGGAGAATGAATTCTTAAAAAAATTGGAGCAACTAGAAAGGGGGCGTTTTTAAGCCGACTAAGACAAGAAAATAAATATATCGTAATATCAGAGCTTCATAAAGAAGATAAGTTTTCTATCTCAATGTTGTGTGATATAGCTAAGATTTCACGTGCTGCATACTATAAATTGTTAAATCGCGAGGATTCTAAACTAGATATTGAGAATAAGATGTTAACTATGGAAATCTCTAAAATTTATTCGGAAGTAGATGGAATCTACGGCTATCGTAGAATGACTATGAACTTAAATCGTAGATTGAATAAAAAGTTTAATCTTAAACGTATCTATAGACTTATGAAACTCTCATTATTGCAGTCTGTAATTCGTAGAAAAAGGAAACGTTATATAAAATCGACGCCTCAGCACGTAGCAGAAAACCTTCTGAACCGTGAGTTTAGCGCTAATAAATTAAATGAAAAGTGGGTTACAGATGTTACTGAACTTAAGTATGGTAAGTCTCAAAAAGCATATTTAGTGCAATATTGGATCTTCATGATAAATCTATTGTAGCATATGTACTTGGACATTCTAACAATAATGATCTTGTTTTTAAGACTTTAGATATTGCTTTGGCAGCTTCGCCCGGCGCAAGCCCGATGATTCATAGTGATCGTGGATTTCAATATACCTTATATGGATTTAAACGTAGAATAGTTACAGCTGGAATGACACAAAGTATGTCACGGGTTGGCAGGTGTATAGATAATGAACCAATGGAAGCAGTTTGGGGAATTCTAAAATGTGAAAAATACTATTTAAACAAATATCATACATATAACTCTCTTTCCATCGCAATTGATGAATATATAAACTTCTATAATAATAACAGATTGCAAAAAAGTTAAACGGCCTTAGCCCAATGGAATTTAGGGCTTTAGCCGCTTAAATGTAATTTTAATATTTACACTGTCTACTTGACAGGGAGCAGTTCAGACATAAAAAGTTTCTATCCTATAGGGTACTTTTATGTATAATGAAATAAATAATACTGGGAGCGAATTTTGATGAGTAAAAAGATATTTACAGATGAAGAAGTGGCACTTCTATCAAAAAATATATATGTAAAAAGTGTTAGTAATAAAGGAATCACATACACTGATGAATTTAAACGAATATTTATAACTGAAAATAGTAACGGAGAATTACCTAGACAAATTTTCGAGAAACATTGCTTTGATATAAATATAATTGGCATGCACCGAATTTGGTCATCAGGTAAAAGGTGGCTCTCCGCATTTCGTAGAAATGAAGTTGCTAAATTACAGGATAACAGAAAATTTAATACGGGACGACCAACAGAAAAAGATTTGTCGCTACAAGAAAAATATGAAAAACTTGAGGCTAAAGTCAGGCTATTAGAGGCTGAAAATGAATTTTTAAAAAAGTTAGAAATGCTGGAAAGGATGATGAAGTAAAACAAATAAACTTATTAATTAAAGAGAAATTTATAATTATTGAAGAGACAATAAAGAAGAATAGACTCAAAAACAAAATTGGATTTTTGTGCAAATTAGCAGACGTTTCACGCTCGGGTTATTATAATTATTTTTCAAAAGCATCTATTTCTAACCGTTGCAATCAAGATGAAAAAGATTTAGAAATATACAGTAATATACTGGCGGCATTTAATTTTAAAAATCGTAAAAAAGGTGCTAAACAAATAAAGATGACTTTACAAAACTTATTTGAAATTAACTACAATTTAAAGCGCATTAGAAAAATATAATATTATCTGTCCGCATAGAAAAGCAAACCCATACAGAAGAATGATGAAAGCCACTAAAGAACATACAGTCTTACCAAACTTATTGAATAGAGAATTTAAGCAATGTACTCCAGCTAAAGTGTTGCTAACAGATATAACTCATCTATTTTATAAAGATGGACAAAAGGCTTATTTGTCGACCGTTTTAGATGGAGCTACAAATGAAGTATTAGCATATAATTTATCTAAAAGCCTACAAATAAATATTGTTACAGATACAATTGATAAGCTATTGTTGAATACAAACTCTTTTTTACATAAAGATGCATTTATCCATTCTGATCAAGGTGCTCATTACACAAGTCCAATTTTTCAGAAGAGACTTAGGGCCCAGGGAATAGGTCAATCCATGTCTAGGCGTGGGAACTGCTGGGACAATGCCCCGCAGGAATCGTTCTTTGGTCATTTAAAGGGTGAGGCAAATATTAAAGGCTGTGAAACTTTTGAAGATTTAGTTAAAGAAATAGATGATTGTGTTGACTATCATAATAATTATAGAGCTCAATGGAATTTAAAAAAGATGACTCCTGTTAAATACAGAAATCATCTTCTTAATACTGCTTAACCTTTTTTTACTGTCCCTGAAAAAGGGTACATTTTAAAAAGTACATGGCTTTTTTTATTTGAACAAGCACATAAAAAATCTTAAGACAAATCTAAGTTCTTTTTAATCTAATTTTAATGTATTTATTTCATAATATAAAACAAGGAAAAACTGATATGTAGTTTTAAACGAAAGGACAAAAATTATGAGCATTTTAATTAATCTTTTTAACGGAATAATGCACATTGATAAGTATCTAAATTTACTAGTACAACAATATGGAATGTTAACATATCTAATTCTTTTTTTAATAATCTTTATGGAAACAGGATTAGTTGTTACACCCTTTTTACCAGGAGATTCAATGCTGTTTGCAGCAGGAGCTATTGCAGCTATGGGCGCTATGAATATATTTACTCTTCTTATAGTAGTTTATATTGCTGCAGTGCTAGGTGACACTGTAAATTATCATATTGGCAAAAAGTTAGGAAATAAAATTTTAGAAAAAGAAGAGATTAGATTTATCAATAAAGAGTATTTAAATAATGCTCAGGCATTTTATGAAAAACATGGCTCTATGACAATTGTTTTGGCAAGATTTATCCCTATAATTAGAACCTTTGCCCCATTTGTAGCTGGTATAGGAGAGATGAACTATACCAAGTTTATACCTTATAACATGCTGGGTGGCGGACTATGGGTAACTTTATTTCTAGGTGGTGGGTATTTCTTTGGTAATCTACCTTTTATACAAAAACACTTCTCTTACGTATTAATAGCAATTATTTTAATATCAATGCTTCCTGCAGTTATAACAATTATAAAGGAGAAGAGAAAAAAAGGTGGAGATGATAATGATGATGTCGTTACTTCAAAGGTTGGATAATTTTATATTAATTCGTAATGAAAGTGGTTATATAGAAAAATCTGCAGTTTTATACCAAAACATATTATAAAGAGGTGTTAAAGTTGAATATGGAACTTTTTAAGCTTATAAATAATATAGCTTATAAAAATAGTGCATTAGATGTAATTATGATTGTTTTTTCTAAGTATGTTCCCTACTTATTTATGTCGGTAATAGCTATAGTATATATGATAGGAATTTTCAAGAAAAATAGTGAGTATAGAAAGAGTATGGTTAGTACTTTTGTTTTTACAATAATAAATCTTTTTATTAGCTTCATAGTTGGAAGTATTTATTATGTAGACAGGCCATTTGTTCATAATAAAGTGAATCTTTTATTTCCACATGCAAAGGATGCATCTTTACCAAGTGATCATGCTACAGGTACGATAAGTATTGCACTTGGCTTAGGAAAATACAATAAGGCAATTAGCTTAACATTAAGTCTACTATCTCTAATTGTTGGATTTTCAAGGGTTTATGTAGGTCTCCATTATCCAGCAGATGTTATATCAGCATATGCAGTGGTTTTTATATCCAACTATATTTATAATTTGAAGCTTAGGAATAAAGTTGAGTATTTATATGAAACTTTAGAGAAAACGGTTGTATATAAGTTAGGATTTAAGGCGTTGTATAATTAGATTTAATTATACATGTAATATTTGGCCTAATAATAACATAATTAACTATTCTGCGTAATGAAATAGGAGGAAGAATGTCATGATGAAGACTAATGGAAAAAAGGTATTATTTAATAATTTTAAAATTAAAACAGGACTGTATATTATTCTGCTAGTGTCTATAGGAGCATTTCTTATTTTAGGAAGTGTGGCAGGTTATACTATTAATAATATTAAAACACTTCAAGATGATATGTATAGAAATGCGTTGATTCCAAGCACTCAGGCTTCTGAGGTTAAAGCAAACCTAATGGAATCAAAGCTTTTCATAACAAAAGTTACATCAGTTGAATATAAAGATGAATATGTTCAAAAGATTGATAAGATAGACAGTGAAATTAGAGATTTAATAAGCAAGTATGAAAATAGAAGTCTTGATAAACAAGAAAAAGATTACATTCAAAAAGTAAAAGCAGCTTATGATAAATATAACAATGATTGGAAAACTATAAAGTCTAAGTTAAGTGTAAGTGAAAAGTTGAGTGCAGAGGATATTAAAACTTTTGATTCTATAGCTAATGAGGTAGATAGTGCGGTAGACGACATGATCAGCTATGGAACAAAAGATGCAGAGACCTTGAGAGTTGATACAAATACTAAGGCGTCAAATAGCTATAAGTTATTTCTATATTTATTGATATTTTCAGTTGTAGTATTAGTTGCAATAGTTATTGAAATAATAAATTTAATAAAACGTTCCATTAAAGACTTTTCAAACACTTTAAATGTTATAGCAGAAGGCGATTTTTCTATTAAAATTGATGCAAATAATACTAGCGAATTTGGATTAATGAAAAAGCAATTAGCAGTTTCGATAGAAAAAATTAAGTCAATGATTCAATCAATAAATAGTACATCAAATATTGTTGACAATCAATCAACCTTACTTTTAGAGCTATCAAATGAAATCTCAAGCTCCTCAAAGGAAGTAGCAAGTGTGATACAAGAAGTATCTAATGGAGCTCTATCACAATCAGAAAACTTAACTAGCATTAATGATTGTGTATCTAATTTTGGTATAAAAATATCAGAAATAGTCAATTTAATAGAAGAAGTTAATACAAATACGGAGGTTATTAATGGACAAGCTAAAAATGGAAATAATAACTTTAAAGCATTAATAAACTCTGTTAATGAAGTTATGCAATCTTTTATAGATGTTAAAGGACGTATTCAAGATCTTGGGGATAATATAAAAGAAATTAATGAAATCATGATTTTGATAAATAATATAGCTGATAAGACTAATTTACTTTCATTAAATGCAGCTATAGAGGCTGCTAGATCAGGGGATGCTGGAAAAGGATTTGCTGTTGTTGCAGATGAAATTAGAAAGCTTGCTGAACAATCTAAAATATCTTCAGACAAGATTGCAATGCTAATTACCAATATTACGGAAGAATCAAGCGTAGTTATAAAAACCACTGAATTAATGAATAATGAATTAAATAAGCAAGGAAGTATATTAGATAATTCAATAACTTCTTTTGAAGATATAATTTGTTCAATAGATGAAGTAACCCCAAAAATTAAATCAATGAATAATATGTCTATAAAAATTAATGATGACAAGGACTTAATTGTAGAAAGAATTAATCAAGTTTCTTTAGTATCAGAGAACATTTCAGCCTCTACAGAAGAGATAGCAGCAACCTCGCAAGAAATAAGTAGCTTTACAGATAAAATATATCAGTCGGCAGAAACACTTGATATGTCTTCAAAAGAAGTATCAGAGAAAGTTAATAAATTTATAGTTTAAAAATAATGGAAAGTAGTCTAGAGTGACTGTTTACCCAAAGCTTGATACTCAATCTGTTGTCATTGCCTTAATTGTAATCTGAAGAAAGCTTTCACATAAAAGGGTACTGTTGCAGTCTAAATAAGTTTGCAAGATGAAAGTATTACAAGAAAGCAAACAGGAATGGCTTTAGATTTTGTAGAACTTGAGATTATATAAAACACAGGTAAATAGGACACTATCGTAGAATATCTAAATATATGTTAGCTGACATCGTTTCTCATATGGTGTCAGCTTTGTTTTTAATTGAATGAGAAGTTGATATTACTTGATAGGTAGTTATTAAAAATTATTTTAGGATTCTGAAATTGTATTTTATGATTTGTTATAAGGGAAGTTATTTATGTGAATATTGTTGAGAAGCCCCTAGCTATGGGTGCATGGTTTGTAAGGAGAGAGTGCTTCATCCGGTGAGATTCAAATTTCACAATGAAAATCAATCAAGATATGCGAGTAAAAGTTGACAGGGTAATCACAAGATATTTTAAAAAAGGTCATGATAAACATATAGATTAGTATTATTTAATATATATTTTAAAATATCCAGTTATTATTCAAGAGATAATTCCCTCAACCTTCCCTTTAGAATAAAAATACTATAAATTATAGTGAATTATCAAAAAAATATAATATGTATTAAAACCTAGCACCCATCAATGTTTAAAATATAAAAGAATATGATTAAGTTCAAGCTCTCCTCAATACAGAACTCGGCATATAGACGTATTTCTCTATGAAAAACATTAGGATTCGTACTTGGTGTTTTTTGTTTTCCATTTATTTGCCACTGAGATTATCTTTTTTCTTTCTATTTTTCATCTAAGAAACGATTAATTTAAAGAAATACTCAGAGATATTTGAACTAAATAAGATGAATATATTTGATACTTTCTCTACATAATTGTAAACAGTTCCATATTGTGTAGAAGTATGTAATTTATTATTGTAAAATATATATGAGTATAAGAAAGTATTATTTAAAGCATTGATATTTATATGGCTTATTCAATAATATTAAAGCAAGTTAATTTCAAATAATGTATATAATGGTATGTTTTTCCTAATAGTTTTCATACTGAAGGTGAGTTATTAAACTACATGGGTCAAGCAATGAAAACACAGACACCATATGAAATAACTTTAGTAGATGAATATAATCAAATAGTTCCTTTTAAAGAAAAATTTCATTTAGTTGCAATAACCATAAATACTTCAAATGCTACGCATTGTTACGATATCTCCAAGAGATTTAGAAATAAAAATACTAAAGTTGTAATGGGGGGGACCTCATGCAACATTAGTACCAGAAGAGGTAAAGAAACATTGCGATTATATAATGGTTGGAGAAGGGGAACTTATATGGCCAGAATTTTTAGAGGATTTTTATCAAGATAAAGCAAAATCAGAGTATATTTGCAAAGAAGTACCTAACCTTAAAAATATGCCAATAGTAAGAAGAGATCTAATCCATAGGAGATACTTTACAAAGGGAGTTGTTATCTCTTCAAGAGGATGTCCTTATAAATGTAGCTATTGCAATTTAAAGCAGATATATTGTGAGCAGTTTAGGACTAGACCTATTGACGAAGTCATTTTTGAAATAAAGACAATGAAAAATAAATTTTTTGTATTTTGGGATGATAATTCTTTTGGAGATATAAACTATGCTAAAGAATTATTAGTGGAATTAAAAAAGCTTAATAAAAAATGGGTGGCTCAAGTAACATTAGAGAGATGTAAAGATGAAGAATTATTTAAATTAGCTAAAGAGGCTGGTTGTGTATACTTTTTTGTTGGAATAGAATCTTTTTCTCAGGAAAGTTTAGGTAGTGTAAATAAAGGTATAAATAATGTTAATAGATACAAAAGTATAATAGACCTAATTTGTGTACAAGCAGGGATAATATTTGGATTTTACACAGATAAAAAAGATGTATTCAAGAAAACATTGGATGATTGCAATGAGTTAGGTATAGATGGAGCCACTGTAAGTATATTGACACCTTTACCTAAAACACCGATATATTCTCAGTTAAAAGAAGAAAATAGGTTAATAACAGGGGATTGGAGTTATTACAATGGAAAAACTAGAGTAGCTTTTATTCCTAAAAACATGAGCAGAGAAGAATTATTTGAAGGTTACATATGGTTTAGAAGAGAATTCTATTCTTTAAAATCTATTTATAAAAGAATGAGAAAATCTAAAACTAATATAATCTATAACTTAATTGTAAATTTGCGATATAAGATAAGCCTTAAAGGTACAAAAAGTAAGTTTGAGAATAATTAATCTTTCAAAAAGCATTAGGAGGATACAAATATGATAACTAATAATAGTGGTATCCCTACATTACAAGAAGCAGAAGCTTTGCTTTACGAAGCTTCAATTTTAAATCCTGGACAATGGGTTGACCATTCTAAATATGCAGCTAATGCAGCAAAGCTTATAGCAGAAAATTGTGATAATATAGATCCAACTACAGCTTATATATGTGGTTTATTACATGATATAGGTAGAAGGAATGGAATAACTGGACTAAGACATATACTAGATGGTTATAACTTCTTAAGGGAAAAGGGATTTGATAGAGCTGCAAAAGTATGTTTAACTCATTCTTTTGATTGCAAAAATATAAAGACTGCTTTTGGTATATGGGATTGTTCTAAAGAAGAATTTAACTTTGTAAAAGAGTATTTAGAGAATATACAATATGATGATTATGATAAGCTTATTCAGCTATGCGATGCATTAGCGTTTACAAATGGGTATTGTCTTATAGAGAAGAGAATGGTTGAAGCAGTTTTAAGACATGGTACAAATGAATATACAACTCATAAATGGAATGCAACCTTTGAAATAAAAGATTATTTTGAACGTAAGATGGGAAAATCGGTCTATAGTATTCTTCCTGGGGTAATAGAGAATACCTTTGGATTATAGGAAGGGGAATTTATTATGCATAACAATGAAGAGGTTCTTCATGGAGGTAACGTTAATGAAGTAGTTCGAAAAGGGAATGCTGTTCATCGTAGTACTAACTGGATTCCCTTTGTTCATGAACTTCTTATATATTTAGAAAAACAAGAATTTGAAGGTGCTCCTAGGTTTCTAGGTATAGATGATAAAGGTAGAGAAGTACTATCATTTATTCCTGGCGAAGTACCTGGTGATTACTACCCAGATTTTAAGCCGTATATATGGAGTGACAATTCTCTTATAAAGAGTGCTGAATTATTACGAAATTATCACAATGCAGTTAAATGCTTTAAAGTATCTTCTACTGAAACTAAGTTCGAAGTTAAACTGCCTGCTATAAATAGTTGGGAAGATGAAGTGATTTGTCATAATGATGCAGCCCCATATAATATTGTTTATAAAGATGAAGAACCCATAGCACTAATAGATTTTGATTTAGCTGCGCCTGGTCCACGTATTTGGGATATTGTATATATGCTTTATACTTCTATCCCACTTGCAAGTTTTTCAATAGACTATAATACAGGAGAATCAGTACCTTATATTAGGGAATCACATAGAGTAGAGCGTAAACGTAGAATTCATCTATTCTTTAATGCATATGGAATGAAAATCCCTAACAATCTTAAAGAGTGGACTATATGCCGAATCAAAGCAATGTGTGATACATTAACTTCTGGTGCTAAACAAGGAAACATAGCGTATGAAAAGATGATAGAAGAGGGACATTTAAAGCATTATGAGAAAGAAATTACTTTTTTAGAAGAACATTTTGAAGAATGGGAGTAACTTAGTAACTATCTGAGAATTATTATATAAGGTTAACGCAGAAATAAGTGTTAGCATTTTCATATCTATTTTCCTAATATGGGCTTACATGCTATAATTGCAGATAAATACGGTGATGCTGTAATTCACCAAGAGGGAATAAGTACTAATGTTATAAGAAAAATAGTTGGCAAGTTTATTGTTAAGATAAATTTCCCAAATGGCAATTTTGACAAACCGTTATATGATATATCTCGAAAAGCCGCGGTCATCCGAGCCGCAGATTAAAATGGGAGGATAATATCGATGGGATTAAAAGATATAAAACTTTGGGGAAAAAATGTTCCTGATGCCGACTTAATTTCTACTATTGGGGACTTGAATAACGAAGGGTTACCTACCTTGACCCCTTATTTATTAAAAGGGGAGAAACCTCGCCCTGCAATTATTGTTTGCCCGGGCGGATCATTTCAATTTAGAGCGTCTAATGAAGGAAAACCAATTGCAAAATGGCTAAATCAAATAGGAATAAATGCTTTTGTTTTAAATTATAGGGTTGCTCCTTTTACTCCATTTACGTCAACCAAAGATGCAGTACGAGCGGTTAGGTATATTCGATATCATGCCCAAGAATTTAATATTGATCCGGATCGGATCGGCATGATAGGATTTTCAGCTGGCGGTTATCTCACCGCTTTTGTAGGAACTCGTTTTGATAATGGAATTATAGAACGGGATAGTCGAAATGCGCAAATTACGTCAATGCTATTGGGAGAACCGGATTTTAACGATCCGATTGATCAAACGAGTTCTAAACTTAATGCGATCATTTTATGTTATGCTGAGACATCCCCCTTTTCTAAGGAAAATTTGCCACCAGATTATCTATTAACAAAAGATATTACAGTGGATGAGTTTATAGACTTTACTTCAAATCATAAACATGTTACAGCGAAAACACCACCGACTTTTCTATGGATTACAGCCACCGATCACTGGAATTTTCAGCGCCAAAACTTACTTTTTGCTCAAGCTCTAAATGAGCTAAATCTACCATTTGATTTTCATATATTCTCCAAAGGTCCCCATGGTTTAGGATTAGGTGAGGATGAACCTACGGTAGCGATCTGGCCAAAACTTTGTGAAAATTGGCTTCAAGGATTATAGTATTCCGTTTATTAATTCCATAAATAACAAAATAAATTACACTTGGGTGAACTTAATTCTTCATCCAAGTGTTTTTATATAAATCGCATAAATGGTAGAGAAGAGTAGTTATCCTTAGAAACATATATTAACCTCATTTTAATCAGCAAAATATAGTAGGGAAGTGTAGTACACCTCCCTAAAAGTTCGCTTATTTGTTATTCTTAATACCATCCAATTTATCTTGTAAGTTTTTAATTTCTGTATCTTTAATTAACTTTATATGTTCAATTTCCATTTCAATTTTTCTAGAGTAGTATTCTTGCAAATTCTCCTTTTGCTGTTTTAAGGAATTTTCTTTATCTAAATTATAGTTTTTAGATATACTTTGGATTTCTTCTTTATGTTCTAACCTTATATCCTTAATATCACTTGTAGATTGCTCTAGATTTGATTCTAGAAAAGAGATCTTATCTAATAAGGATGATATATAAATATCTTTCTCAGCCAGCTTAGAAGAAAGAGTAGAGAAGTCACCATTAAGTTTTTTATTCTCTAAGCTAATATTAGAAAATTTCTCTTCTAAACTTTTAAGTTCATCAATTTTACTATATAACAATTCATTTTCTTTATTAACTTGATTTAATAAGAATTTATTTTGTGCATTTAATTCTTCAGTAGACTTTGTAACAGAATCTTTTTCTTTTAAACTTTCCTCAAGTCTTTTATTTGTATCTTTTATTTCTGATATTTGATTTTTTAAATTATTTATTTCTTTATTTAAAGATAATATAACATCATTTTTTTCGTTAAGCTTTTCAGATAATTCTTTGCTTATTTTTTCTTCAGCCGTAACATTCATTTCTAGAGAAGCTAAATATAGGTTTTGAAGTCTAGATATATATTCCTCAAAGGTTTCGATTTCTCTTTTTCTGTCTTTTAGAGTACTTTTAGCCTGCTGCATCTCAAACACTTGAAGCAAACTAGCCATACATTGTTCTTGAGTTATGCCTTCTTTTTCAGCTACCTCTCTAAAATTCTTAATTGTTTCTTCTGATAACCTCATTGTTGTTGCCTTTAAATCTGCCATGTTTTCCTCCTATGTAATACTATATACTACATTATAATACATATGTATTACATGTTCAAGAATTCTCGAAAGTATATAACTAATTATTTTTATAAGTATCAATTCTGACAAGTTTTCAAATTTGAACGTATTTAAAAGCATGCAAATGTACATTTAGTTATTTTCAAAATTATCTTTCCATTAAAATGAATTGCACATAAAAGAAGATAGATTTTTAAATCAGGTGTAAAAGCGCATGAATTAAGAATTATATCAATTTTTCCTAAAAACTCATATAAAAATGTTCGCTAAATATACATTTAGCGAACTTATTGTTGTAATTTATATAAAATTCCTGTAAAATTATATTAATGACATTATTAGGAGGTTTTTTACTTGAAATATTACATAGAAACCATGAAAAATAACGATTTACCACCAGATTTAAATGATTTTCTAAATTATTTAGAAACAATCAAAGGTAAATCTTTAAATACAATTAACGGCTATAGGATTGATTTATCTATGTTTTTTAGATTTTTAATGATATATAAAGGTTATTCCAAGCAAGATGTTGAGTTTAGCCAAGTAAACATCAAGGATATAGATGCTGATTTCATAAATAAAATAAGACTTTCAGACATGTATGCCTTCTTATCTTTTACTGAAAAACAAAGGGAAAATGGCACTTATGCAAGAACTAGAAAAGTTGCAGCACTCAAGTCTTTCTTTAAGTTTTTAACAGGCAAAGCAGGCATAATAAAGGATAATCCGGCATTAGAGTTAGAATCCCCGAAAATCAGCTCCAGACACCCTATTTACCTAACTTTAGATCAGTCTCTTACACTGCTGGATTCAATGGATAAAACATATAAATATTACACTAGAGATCATTGTATGATTACTTTGTTCTTGAATTGCGGACTTAGAGTTTCAGAGCTTTGTAGCATTAATATTTCTAAGCTTAAAGGCGATACATTAAATATAATCGGTAAAGGTAATAAAGAAAGAACTGTTTATTTAACTCCTGCAGCACTAAAATCAATCGACAATTATATGAAGGATAGAATTAAGCTTAAAACAAAGACTCCAGACGACGCAGACGCCCTATTTATCAGCTCTTACGGTACTAGAATCACCAAAAGAAGTGTTGAGAAAATAGTAAAAAAATACACTCAATCAGCCGGTTTAACAGATGCAAAATATACCCCTCACAAACTAAGGCATACTGCCGCAACACTAATGTATAAACACGGAAACGTTGATATCAGAAGCTTACAGGATATTCTAGGCCACGAAAACATCTCCACTACTCAAATCTACACCCACGTAGATGATGAAGACTTAAGAAATGCGGTGAAATCAAATCCACTTGCCAACTTAAAGTAATATTGTAATGCATTATATTACTACGTATTACATTGTATTCAAACTGTGTAATGTTCCTAAAATTTATCGAATAGACAAAAATTAAATATTAAATAAAAAAGGTGTACTTAAAATACAAAGTACACCTTTTTTATTTCTAAATATTTCCTTTTATTCTTCTTAAGCCTGGAAAAACCTCACTTGAATTCTCTTCTAAGTAAGTTTCATCTTCCACTAACCCATCTAAATCTTCTACATATTCAATATGATCCCAAGCATCTTCGTACTCCTCATTAGATTCTGTAAATGCTAATTCCACGTCTTCTTCAAAATCAGCCTCATCATCTTGAGTATCATCAGACTCTTCTACTTCTACAAATTCATCTTCGACAAATTCATTTTCAACGAATTCATTCTCTTCAACATTTTTTGCTATCTCTTCTATTCTAATTGCCTTTATATCTATTCCTTCATCTTCTAAGCATTTACCACAATTGTTGCAAAGTTTTTTATTATCATAAACGCAATAATCACATTCGCCACAGTCATTACACTTTTTATTTGAATTAAATATACAAATTTCTCTCATGCACACTACTCCTCTTTAAATCATTCTTTAGAGATTATAACAAATAAGTACAATATAAGCAAATTTTTTATGAGAACATAAGTTTGATTAATTACATATACTATGCTATAATGGGAACATAAGTTAGAGAGGTGTTAACTATGTCTAAGGATAAACAAACTGAAATATATGATTTTCTTAAAATTTATACAGAAAATAAAGGGTATCCACCTTCAGTAAGAGAAATATGTGATGCCGTAAGTCTTAAATCTACTTCAACTGTACATGGACATTTAAAAAGACTTGAAAAGAAGGGTTTAATACGTAGAGACCCTACTAAACCAAGAGCCTTAGAGATCCTTGAACTAAACTCTCCTAAAAGGGAAATGATTAACATACCTTTAGTAGGAAAGGTTACTGCTGGAGTACCTATTTTAGCAACTGAGAATGTTGAAGACTCATTCCCAATACCAATAGATTATATTAAGCATGATCGCGAACTATTTATGCTTAAAGTATCTGGTGAAAGTATGATTGAAGCTGGAATCAATGATGGAGATTTAGCTATAATTGAGCAATGTCAAACTGCTTTAAATGGCGAAATCGTTGTTGCATTAATTGATAATGAAGCTACGATTAAGAGATTTTTCAAAGAAAAAGGAAGAATAAGACTACAACCTGAAAATAGTACAATGGAACCTATTATAGTTAATGATTGTTCAATTTTAGGTAAGCTTGTTGGACTTTTTAGAGCATATTAAAAAAATACTGGCATTTAGCCAGTATTTTTTCTTTACTTTATTTTATTTCTAAAACCTTAGATAAAGCAATCATTATTCCAAGCTTTGCGTGATCAAAAGTTAAACCACCCTGTAAATAAGCTATATATGGTTCTCTAATTGGTGCATCTGCTGATAATTCAATGCTTGAGCCTTGTATAAATGCTCCAGCAGCCATTATAACCTGATCTTTGTATCCAGGCATATCCCATGGCTCACATTCCACAAAAGAATCTATTGGAGAACCTTTTTGAATCCCCTTACAGAAAGCAATAAGCTTTTCCTCATTTCCAAACTTAACTGCCTGAATTATATCACTTCTTCTATGATTATATTTTGGTAACACTTCAAATCCTGCAAGTTCCATTATTCTTGCACAGAATACTGCTCCCTTTACCGCTTCAATAGCTACATGCGGTGCTAAAAACAATCCTTGGTAAAAACTTCTCATTACACCAAAAGTAGAACCACACTCCCCTCCTATTCCAGGGATAGTTAGTCTATAGGAGCTTTGAACAACACACGCTTCTTTTCCTGCAATATATCCTCCTGTAGGAGCAATACCGCCACCGATATTTTTGATTAATGAGCCTGCAATTAAGTCTGCTCCAACATCAGTAGGTTCTAAAGTTTCTATAAATTCACCATAGCAATTATCAACAAAAACTATAACATCCTGTCTTATGCTCTTTATATGTGATATAGCAACCTCTAAATCTTTTATATTAAATGAGTTTCTCCATCCATAGCCTGTACTTCTTTGCATATGTACCATTTTAATTGATGGATCATTTTTTAACTCATAAGCGATTTTATCCAAATCAAAATATCCATCTTTTAAATCTATTTGTTTATAATTAACTCCATAGTCCTTTAAAGAACCAATATTCTCTTCTACTTCAATTCCTATAATGTTATGTAAAGTATCATAAGGAGTTCCTGTAACTGTTAGCAAAGTATCCTTTGGTCTTAAGTTACCAAATAAAGCTGCCCCAATTGCATGTGTTCCATTTACAAAATGAGGTCTAACTAGTGCACTTTCACAATTAAATATCCTAGCATAAACCTTATCTAATGAATCTCTTCCTATGTCTCCATATCCATATCCTGATGAATTAGTGAAATGAGAATCACTTATCCTCTCTTCTTGAAGAGCTTTTAGGACTTTGAACTGATTATATTCTCTTATTTCATCATATATCTCAAACTCTCCTTTTATATCCTCCATTGCTTTTGAATATAAATCTAAAGTTTCATCATTAATCTTATATTGTTCTTTTAAATATTTTACTGTTAAATCTAGCATTAAAAATGTCCTCCATTTAAATTATTCCCAGACTCAAATAAAAGCTCTCTATGCAGAGCATAGAGAGTATTTTATACTGTTGTTTCATTATTAAACAAAATTGGTTTAGCTGGGTTTATAGTTGAAATTGCATGTTTATATATCATCATTTGCTTGCCATCAGAATCTAATACTACAGTAAAGGAATCAAAACCTTTTACATATCCCTTTAATTGAAAACCATTTGTTAAGTATACGATAACTGCAATTTTATTCTTTCTAGCACCATTTAAAAATATATCTTGCAAATTATTACTTTGCTTATTCATTCAACTCATCCTCCATATTCATTAACGAATTAATTCTATTATACTCTTTACTTTACATAATGTCATTAGTTATTTTGGTTACAATTTCATCTTGATTCTTAAATTCTTCTCTATTAATAAACTTAGCTCTTGGGTCTTTTCTAAACCATGTAAGCTGTCTTTTGGCATAATTTCTACTGCCCTGCTTTATGCTCTCTATAGCATCCTCAAGTGAGACTTTATCATTTAAATACTCAAATAACTCTTTATATCCAATTCCCTTCATGGATTGCATATTCTCATTAAGACCCATAGCTTTTAAATACTCTACTTCCTTTAAAAGACCTAAATCCATCATTATATCCACTCTTTGATTTATTCTAGAATAAAGTTCATTCCTTGGCATATTTAAAACATAATAATTTAAATCATACTTACATGTATAAATGCTATCGCCCATATCAAAGGAAGAAAAAGGTTTTTTAGTTAGATGAAAGACTTCTAAAGCTCTAATTACTCTTTTTCTATTATTATGATGAATAGTATCTGCGCTTACTTTGTCGACTTCTTTTAGCATATTGTGTATATGCTCATTCCCATAACGTTCGGCTAAATCATTTAAATAAGCTCTATACTCTTCATCCTTTTCCCCTTCTGCAAAGGTCATGTTACAAATTATAGAATTTATATATAATCCTGTCCCACCAACAATAATAGGTAACTTACCTCTTGAGTGTATGTCTTCAATTATATTAATAACAGCATCTTTATATTCAGAAACTGTATATTCTTCCATTGGATCTAAAAAGTCAATCATGTAATGAGGAATACCATCCATTTCTTCTTTAGTAATTTTGGCTGATCCAATATCCATATACTTATATATCTGCATTGAATCTGCTGATATTATTTCCCCATTTAATTTTTTTGCTAAAGTTACAGCAGTCTCACTCTTTCCTACTGCTGTTGGCCCTGCAATTACTAAAAGTTTATTATTCATATATACTCCTTAGGTTATTCTTCTAAATCGCTTTTCTAGTTCATAATTAGTTAACTTAATGATTGTTGGTCTTCCATGAGGACAATGATAGGGATCCTCCATCTCTCTCATATCATTAACCAAGCTTTTCATTTCTTCAATAGTTAATTCATTATTTGCTTTTACTGCAGATTTACATGAAAGAGTGGCAATTCTATTGTATTTTACCTCAACAGTCTGACCAGTACCAAGATTTTTTAAGTTATCTAAAATACTTAAAAACAATCCTTTAGGATCAAGCTTACCTAAGAAATATGGAACCTCTTTAACTGATACTGTGTTAATACCAAAAGGTTCAATTACAAAGCCTGCATTTTTAAATATTTCCATGTTGTCTTCATAATATACATAATCATCTAAAGTAAGTTGAATTATACTTGGTATTAATAATGGTTGAATTTCTACATGTCTATTTTTTATATCTTTATAGTATTTTTCAAAAAGATATTTTTCATGCGCAGCATGTTGATCAATTACATATAATGTGTCAGCATACTCACACAAGATATAAGTTTTATTAAATTGACCAATTACATTAAGAGGAGGTATTTTAGGCGCATTAGGAATTATACTTTCATAAGTAACTTTTGAAGTATCCTCATTTATAGAATATGGAGGTTCATTTATCTCTTCCTTTACATCTTCTATTATTTCCTTAAAATCACCATTGTCTTCTTCTTTTACTACATCATTTTTTAAATCAACAGGTATTTTAACCTCAACTATTGCACTCGGTTCTTCATAGTAAGTATTTTTAAAATATGACGCTCTTTCTGTTGCTGCATTTGCTTGCTTTTCATATTCTAGTGAAAAACTTAAATTTTCAAGCTTTTCTTCAGAATCTCTATTAATTTCATCCTCCATAAAGGATGACCTAACATTTTCTTTAAGCTTATTATGTACAGTATCAAATATTATCTTAAATAATTCTCTCTCATCTTTAAATTTAACTTCTGCTTTTGTTGGATGTATATTAACATCTACAAATTCAGGATAAGTTTCTACGTTTATAATAAAAAATGGATACTTATTAACTGTAGCAAAAGATTTAAAAGCAGTTTCTACAGCTGCTGTAATAGTTTTGTTTTTAATATATCTTCCGTTAATATAAATACTTTGATTATTTCTACTGCCTCTAGATATTTCTTCACTACCTATATATCCGTGAATAGTTAAGGTATCATTAGCACCTTGAAAATATGCCACATTCTCTAAGATTGTTTTCCCATAAATATTTCTAATTACATCTTCTATCTTTCCATTACCATAAGTATTAAGCATCTTCTTACCATTTGCAGTTAATGTAAATGATATATCAGGATTAGATATTGCAATTCTAGTAATTATATCATTAATTAACGCAGCTTCCCTAGAAGAGGATTTAAGAAACTTCTTTCTAGCAGGTACATTATAAAATATATCTCTAACTTCTATTGTAGTTCCATAATTAACTCCACTTTCAGTAATATAATCAATATTACCACCCGTTATAGATATCTCATTTCCTGTTTCAACATCCCTAGGTTTAGATTTTAGAAGAGTTTTAGACACTGAAGCAATTGATGGCAAAGCTTCCCCCCTAAAACCTAATGTACTTATAGAATATATATCCTCAACAGTTTTAATCTTAGAAGTTGCATGGGGAAGAAATGCTTTTGAAATATCTTCTGGATGTATTCCATCACCATCATCTATTACTTTAATAAGAGTTTCTCCGCCATTTTCTATCTCAACTATAATATTCTTACTATTAGCATCTATTGAGTTTTCTACTAGCTCCTTAACCACAGAGGAAGGTCTCTCAACTACTTCTCCAGCTGCTATTTTATTTGAAGTATTATCATCTAAAATATTTATTCTCTTCAATCCCCATCACCTCACATTTAATTTATAGTATTTCCTTTGCATCCTTAATTAGTTTATAGAGTCTATTCATAGCATCCATTGGAGTCATATTTAAAACATCTAGTGAAGCAACTTCATTTATAAAACTATCCTTTTCTATAGCAGTAAAATCAAGCTGCATTGTTTCAGTTTTCTTAACCTTTTCTTTTGGTTTAACCTCGTGGTTAGCTGTTTTATTAGTAATTTCACTATTACTACTTATACTGATTTCTTCTTTGGATTGCATATTACTTTCTAAATTAAGTAAAATTTCTTTAGCTCTCTCAATTACATTCTTAGGTAATCCAGCAAGCTTTGCAACCTCAATGCCATAAGATTGGTCAGCGCCACCTGGTATAATCTTTCTTAAGAATATAATATTATCTTGAAGTTCTTTAACTGCTACAGAATAATTCTTAACTCCTGAAATTTTATCCTCCAGCTGAGTTAATTCATGGTAATGTGTAGCAAAAAGAGTTCTTGGCTTTATATTTCCTTTAGATAAGTGTTCTATAACAGCCCAAGCAATACTTAATCCATCATATGTAGAGGTACCCCTTCCTACTTCATCTAAAAGTACAAGTGAATTAGAAGTTGTATTCTTAAGAATATTAGAAACCTCCCACATTTCAACCATGAAGGTAGACTTTCCGCCAGCCAAATCATCAGATGCACCAATTCTAGTAAATATCTTATCACATATACCAATATTTGCTTCTTTAGCTGGAACAAAGCACCCTATTTGAGCCATAAGAGTAATTAATGCTACCTGCCTCATATAAGTAGATTTACCAGCCATGTTTGGTCCAGTAATAATTAAAAGCTGATTATCTTCTGAATTAAGCTTAGTATCATTTGAAATAAACTCTCCTGAAGGAATAACCTTTTCTACTACAGGATGTCTTCCTTCAATAATGTTTGTTATTCCTTTTTCATTTAAAGAAGGCTTAACATAATTATTTTCCAAAGATATCTTTCCAAAAGTACTTAAAACATCAAGTTCAGAAATAATTCTAGCTGTTATTTTAAGTCTCTCAATAGATAAATCTACTTTATCTCTAATATCGCAGAAGGCTTGATATTCTAAATTCACTAATTTATCTTCAGCACCTAAAATATCATCTTCAATCTTCTTAAGTTCATCTGTTATAAATCTTTCAGCATTTGCAAGAGTTTGTTTTCTAATATATCTTCCTTCTGGAATAGAGCTAAAGTTAGCTTTACTTATTTCTATATAGTAACCGAATACCTTATTATAACCAACCTTAAGGGATTTAATTCCAGTTACTTCTCTTTCATTATTCTCAAGGGAAGCAATCCATTCCTTACCTCTAAGCTTAGCATTTTTCAATCTATCTATTTCTTCATCATAGCCATCTTTTATTATTCCACCTTCTTTAATAGTAAGAGATGGATCATCTAAGATAGCACTCTCAAGAAGTTCCTTAATATCATTTAATTCATCAATTTTCATATAATACTCTTTGAAAAGTAATGCATCAAAGTTAGATATAATTTCCTTAATTTCCGGAACCTTATTCAAGGATAGTTTTAAACTAATTAAATCCTTAGGTGTTACATTTCTATTTGATATCTTTCCTATAATACGTTCTATATCGTAAATAGAGTCTAATGCTTCTCTAAGTTCTTCTAGCATAGAAATGGAGTCTGTAAGTTCCTGAACTGCTTTTAATCTACTTTCTATTCTAGTTTTATTTATTAATGGTTCCTCTATAAAACGTCTTAAGGTTCTAGAACCCATTGCTGTTTTAGTTTTGTCTAAAACCCAAAGTAGGGAACCCCTTTTATTCTTCTCCCTTAAGCTTTCAGTAAGCTCTAAATTTCTTCTAGAAGAGGAATCTAATGTCATATAATCTTCAATTTCATATATTTCAATAGAAGTTATATTAGATAGCGTAATCTTCTGAGTTTCATTTATGTACTTTATTAATCCATTTGCTGAAACCTTGATAAATGAATTTAATTCATTAGTTTCAGTATTCTTAAATTGGTTATCAAAGTCAGTAAAATCTTCCGAAAAGTATTCTTCATCTTTTACAGTAATCAATCCTTGATATGACTCTGTTAAATTACTTCTAAAACTCTCATCAAATAGTTTATTTATTATTATCTCTGAAGGCTTAAATTTAGCTATTTCATCCTGCACCAACGCAAAGTTATTAGAAAACTTTGTGCATTTAAATTCTCCCGTAGATATATCAGAGGAAGATAGTGCAAATTCATTATTATTAAAATATAGAGCCATTATATAATTATTTTTACTGTCATCAATAAAAGCTGTATCATTAAAAGTACCAGGCGTGATTACCTTAATTACATCTCTTTTAACTATTCCTTTAGCTAAAGCAGGATCTTCAACCTGTTCGCATATAGCTACTTTATACCCTTTAGTTATAAGTCTACCTATATAGTTACTAGATGCATGATAAGGTATACCACACATTGGAGCTCTATTTTCAAGACCACAATCTCTTCCTGTAAGAACTAATTCTAATTCTTTTGAAGCAATTTCAGCATCTTGGAAAAACATTTCATAAAAATCCCCAAGTCTAAAAAACAGAATGCAATCTTTATAATTCTCTTTTATCTCAAAATATTGTTGCATCATTGGAGTTAATCCCATACAAACCTCCTAATAAATATAAAAGCCCTATGAAAGAGCTTTTATTATAGGAATTCTAAGTAAGCTTATACTCAACTTAGAATTCCTTAGTTATAAATTTATTTATACTCTTCTCCAGTAAGTGAAAATGATCCAGCTTTTGTTATTTTTACATTTACAAGCTTGCCTATATTTTCTTGACTACCTTCAAAATTAACAAGTCTTCCGTTTCTTGTTCTTCCCATTAATCTTTCTTCTTGATTTTTACTCTTACCTTCTACAAGAACTTCTACTACTTCTCCATTATATTCCTTATTTCTCTTTTCAACAATCTCATTTACCTGCTTAACTAGTCTATTAAATCTCTCATGTTTTACTTCTTCAGAAATTTGATTTTCCATTCTATCAGCTGGTGTGTTATTTCTTCTAGAATATATGAACGTAAATGCAGAATCGTACTCAACTTCCTTAACTAAATCTAATGTATCTAAGAAGTCTTCTTCTGTTTCTCCTGGGAAGCCTATAATAATATCAGTAGATATTGAAACTCCTGGTATTTCGTTTCTTATCTTCTTAGCAAGTTCTATATATTGTTCTTTAGTGTAGCTTCTATTCATTTCCTTTAAAACTCTTGAAGATCCACTTTGAACTGGTAAGTGAATTTGCTCACATAACTTATCACATTCTTTTACTGCTTGAATTACATCATCATTTAAATCTTTAGGATGAGATGTCATAAATCTTATTCTTTCTAACCCTTCAACTTCATTTACTACTCTTAATAATTTTGCGAAAGACATATCATCCCCTAAATCTTTTCCGTAGGAGTTAACATTTTGTCCAAGTAAAGTTACTTCTTTATAGCCTAAGCTAACTAATTCCATAACTTCCTTAAGTATATCATCAACTTTTCTACTTCTTTCTCTTCCTCTAACATAAGGAACTATACAATAAGTACAGAAATTATTACATCCATACATAATAGTTACGAAAGCTTTTACGTCACTTTTTCTATCTATAGGAAGACCTTCTACAATTCCTTCTTCCTTATTTATGATTTCCTTAATTTGAACTCCTTCTTTTTGTACCATATCTAAATACTCAGGGAACTTATATGAATTATGAGTTCCAAATATTATGTCTACATATGGGAAGGTCTTAAGTACCTTATCTGCCATACCTTTTTGCTGCATCATACAACCACATATAGCTATTATTAAGTTTGGTTTCTTTTCCTTCATTGCTTTTAATAGTCCAAGATTACCGAAAACTTTATTTTCAGCATTTTCTCTTACACAACATGTGTTAAATATAATAATGTCAGCTTCTTCTCTTACCTCAGTATTAGAATAGCCAATTCTTTTAAGCATTCCAGACAGTTTTTCAGAGTCCTCCTCATTCATTTGGCAACCCCAAGTTTCAATATAGTATTTTAATTCTGTATTTTGTAACATCTTTACACTCCTTATAAAATAATTCAAGGTTTATCCTTTAATCTTTCGATTATAAATTTTGTTCATTAAATAATTATATATAATTTAGAGAGATTTTGAAAGAGTTTAATAAAATTGATGTATAAATTATTCATAAAAAATATAAAAAAGAAGAATACTATCATAAAAGGAGTGATAGTATGTATGATGCTAAAGTAACAGATCATCCAGATAAGTATGTTAATCCAGAAAATACAAAGGATAAAAAGCGTGACATAAGTGATAGGGGATATTTTAATGATAAGCTAACATCATCTGTACTAGGTACTAAAACTTCCTACGTACCAACTGATGATTTGTTATAATCCCCAGTATATTTTCTAACTAATAAGCCTATAGGATGTGAAATTCCATAGGCTTTTTTATAATTCTATAATTGCCAATACTTGTAAAATGATATATTTTTTTTATACAATAGTAATATAGAACGATGTAACAGTAATATTGTTATATTTTTCAATTGATTATCTTGTTTGGTTTTAAAAAATGTACACTGTCTATATATTAAAATATATGATAAATTTTATACTTTAAGGAGATATAATTAAATGGCACTTTCAAAACTTAAAGAATTTGCTTCACTAAAAGGTTGGAAATTCGAAAAAAACATAGCATCAGGAGAAGAGAACAACTACTTATTTACTGTAATTTCTGGACAAGGAGTGAAAATTTTTATTTGTCCATTACCATCCATTAATGAAGAAAGTAAGAGCCCGGTTTTAAATCATTTAGCTAATAATAAAAAGCTATTAAAAATTAGCAGTTTTTTATTCGACCATGATGTGTTAATTATAAAATTTAAAGAGAATTATAGACGCACTAAAATTGAAACTATGAATAATTTATTACTTGAATTAACTAATCTTTTAAACTCTTTAGGAATAAAAGGTAAGGAATGCTGCATATTCTGTGGTCATGATAATGCAAATGAAACTATTTACTTTGAAAATATAATGTATTCAGCACACAGTGAATGTTACACCCAAGAGGTCCAAATGCTCCAAACGGCAGCAAGAGAATATGAATCAGAAGATAAAAACTATTTTAGAGGAACAATCGGTGCGTTAATAGGTGGCATTATAATCTCCATACTTTGGAGTTTGGCTCAAGTGTATTTAGATGATAATTTAGCTGCAATTTTTTCTTTTTTCTTAAGCGTTGGCTTATTAAAAGCTTATTATTTTTTTAAAGGTAAATTAGGTCGTGCTACAAGATGGATAATTGCTGGTTGTACATTTATTTCAGTAATAATTTCTCAACTCATGGTTGTTGAAATTATGATGCTACAGCATGGGACCACTATAGAATATAGTGACTTAATAGGACTATTTGGTATTTCTGGACTAGCCACAATGTTTAGATTAAACGTAAAATTAAGTCTATTTATTTCATTGATAGGTTTTTTAATTTTATTCTTTCAATTAAAAGGTGATGCAAAAAGTGTTTTGCCAAAAATAGAAAAGAAATAGAAAGAGATAGGAACTATCCTATCTCTTTTTATCTAATCCACCCAATAACTTTATTATAATAATTAAAACCCACTGAATTATATAGGTTTACTGCTGGAATATTTTTTTCAGAAACTCTAATATATAAATCCTTTATATTTTTCTCAGTACATGTAGCTATTATCCTATTTAAAAGTATTCTTCCGTAGCCTTTTTTCCTATACCCATCGATTATTCCAAAATTAACTACAAGATACTGTTTATTCAAATATATTACTTGTCCATATCCTATTGAGACACCTTTATGCATAATCAAAATAGACAAATCATCAATATAATAAGACTGCTTCATATCATTAACTATATCTGCTACCTTTAAATCAGCTCTATTTACATCCTTAAAGATAGAATTTTGTATCTCTGCTCGTTTCTTTATGTCTGCATTATTTTGGACTACTTTAAACTCCACATCCTCAGCTTTTATGAAATCAACTTTTCCTAATTTTTTAAGGAGAACGATGCTCTCATCTGAAATTTGAAAACCTATCTTATTTAATAGCTCTGTATTACCTTCAGTCGCAGTTGTTTCAAAGGAATAGAATTTATTAGATTTAAACTCATTTAGAGGAAACTCTTCAAAACCATCTTGAAAGTATAAGCTACGCAAATTCACATAATCATCTCTTAAATTTTCTTTCCATATCATACCTAGTTTATCTTCATAGCTATATACCTTTAGATTAGTTCTAAGCACTAATTTATCCAATATATTTGCTTTAGTATATGCTTCCTCAAAATCTTCATTTAATGGATTCATTTCTATTGCTTCATCTGATATTTCTTTTATAAGATTCAAATCAAATTTTCTAACTTTTTTGATCTTCATATTAACCACATCTCTCCATCAAAATATAATTATTATACCATATATTAAATCTACATATTATACTTTTCCTCGAATTTTTTAATCCATAAATCAAGATTTTCTTTTACTTCTATTAAATAATCAAATTCATTTCTTAATATATTTATGTTGCTTGTATTTTGCTTTTTATATATACCTTTACAAATTTCATATAGCCTATAGGGGAATATGGTAAAGCAATAAAGCAAATAAATTTCTTCGTCAATAAAGGCTTCTTCTTTATTATAAGTTTTAACTAACTCTTCAAAAAAACTATAACTCCATTTAATAGAAGAGCTATTTTCTATGCTATTTAATAATGAACCTAAATCAGTAAGATAGTAGGATTGCTTAATTTTAGGTATATCTCTAAGCAATATCTTCCCTTCAACTTCTCCAAAGTTATCTAATCCTAAATTAGAAATACAAAATTTATATCTAAGTAGTTTTTCAGAACTTTTAGGTACTACACTTCTTAATATTAATAAACATTTTTCAAATATATTATCGTAAGCATTTAATATATCATAAACCTTAGAATCTAATGGAGCTTTAATAATTTTCATATTTAATTCTTGCTTCAAGTTAACAAGGAAAACTAACCTTCTAATATATTTATCTATTGTTTTTCCATATTCTCTTTTTAATCTGTATTTTTCAGGGTGTAATTCTTTAGTACACCTATGAAAATTTCTGAGTACTTGCATAGTTGATTTGTAAAACTGAGCAAGTTCCATTTTGTTCTCATTCTCAATATAAGTAGTTAAATAATAAATTCTATCTTTTGTTATTATATAACTATTTCCATTGTTACTTTTAACTACACGTGAAGTTTTCCTAAAACCATTGTTGTATATATCTTCTTTAAACTGAAATAATTCCTTAATACCTTTTTTATTTCTTCTATGGGAATTTAAAATAAATTTATCTTCTCCACAATCAATTATGTAACACTTCCCATTCTTAATTGCATTATATCCAATGATATTATAATTTAATAATACTCTTTGAATGATGTGCTCCATAAAATTCCTCCTAAAATATTATTACTAATTAAATATATTCAATAAATTCTCGTATAATAACAAAAGAGTTCTTTCTTAATGAAAGAACTCTTTAATATACACTTAAACTATTAGTCTATAACCTTTGAACTTAATCCAATTTTCTTTTTCTCGCTGTCAACGCTTAATATTTTAGCTTTAACAACATCATTAACTTTTAGTACTTCTGATGGATGGTTTATCTTCTTTCTAGAAATTTGAGAAATGTGTAGTAATCCATCTACTCCTTTTTCTAATTCTACAAAAGCACCAAAATCAGCTATTCTTACTACTTTACCAACTACTATAGTTCCTTCTGGATATTTTTCTTCTATGTTAATCCATGGATCTTCTAGTAAATCTTTGATACTTAATGTTAGTTTATTATCTTCTCTATTTAATGCTATTATTTTAGCTTCAACTTCTTCTCCAAGCTTTAAAAGCTCTTGTGGCTTTGAAACTTTGCCATAACTCATAAGTGATAGTGGAATTAATCCATCTAGACCTTTAACATCTACAAAAGCACCAAACTCTGCAAATCTTAACACCTTAACCTTTAATACATCACCTTCATTTATAGAGCCCCATGCAGCATCTTCTCTTTCGTTTTTAGCAGCTTCTTCAATAATTCTGCTAGAAGCAATTACATTACCTTCTTCTAGGTTTAGTATCTTTACATTTAATACTTTTCCAACATAACTAGCTGGGTCTTTTACAAAAGCAACTGATATTTGTGATTGAGGTATAAATATTCTTACACCCTTATAATATGCTACTAATCCACCTCTAGCTGCATCAGTTATTTCAATATCTAATGTCTTTTCAGTTTCTTTAGCATCTTTTAATTCCTCTAAGGCTTCTTCTCTTTGAATTTCTTTTCTTGATAATAGAACATAACCTTCAAAGTTATAACTTAAAACCTTAGCTTTTATTTCATCTCCAACTTTTACTACTTCTAATATATCTTCTGATTTATCAAAAGTAAATTCACTCTTAGGAATTTTACCATCTAACTTATATCCTGGAATAGCTACATATGCAGCATCAAAATCAACTTTTAATACTTCAACACTTATAACTTCACCAATAGTTAATTTTCTATCCATTTCATTCATCAAATCTAATTGATTAACTTCTGAGTTGTTGTTTTCCATAATATTAATTACCTCCTTAATTACCCAGTCAGGAGTAGATGCTCCAGCAGTTACTCCAACTAACTCTATCTCTTTATCATTAATTAAATCTAAGGGGATTTCCTTAGCATTTTCAACATAGTATGTTCTATCACAATTCTTCTTGCAAATCTCATACAATTTTGTTGTGTTAGAACTATTCTTACCACCGATAACTAGCATTACTTGAACTTGTTTAGAGATTTCATCGGCACTTTTTTGTCTTACATCTGTAGCTGAACAAATGGTATTAAAAGAAAGTACTTCCTTTGACCTATTGCTAATATTATTTAAAGTTTTTTCCCAGTTTTCTTTTTTTTCAGTAGTCTGTGAGACTAAGCAAACTTTTTCAAGATTAGACTCATCAATATCTCCATTTTTAGTTATGATTGCCTTATTATCGCACCAACCATTTATGCCTACAACTTCCGGATGCTTTTCGTCTCCCATGATAACTATTCTATATCCATCATCACTATATTTTTTAGCCTTTTTTTGAATATTAGTAACAAAGGGACATGTAGCATTTATTATTGTAAGTCCTCTATTTTCTAGTTCATCATATACTTTCTTTGATACTCCATGTGATCTAATTACTACAACATCATCCTTTGACAATGAAGAAATATCATCAAAATTAACAGCATGAATATCATTGCTTTCAAGCATTTCAACCACATCATTATTATGAATAAGTGGTCCTAAAGTATATATTTTCTTATTAAACACTTCTTTATTCTTAAGTGCTTCATCAACTGCTCTTTTTACACCAAAGCAGAATCCTGCATTTTCTGCTAAAATTACTTTTCTCATTCTATCACCTTTATAAATAGAGTATAAATCTAAAATAATATATTTATAATTAGTTCATTATTTAATATACTCCAAAATTTTGTTTACAACACCATCAATATCTAATCCAGTAGTATCTATTTCGATAGCATCGTCTGCTTTTCTTAATGGATCTGTTTCTCTATGAGTATCAATAAAATCTCTTTTTTTCATATCTTCTAAGATTTCATCAAACTCTACCTTCATCCCTTTAGATATCAATTCTTCATATCTTCTTCTAGCTCTTTCTTCTGAAGAGGCTGTTAAGAAAAACTTATATGGAGAATCTTTTAAAACCACTGTGCCAATATCTCTACCATCCATAATAACATTAAACTTTTTACTCATATCTTGTTGTAAATAAACTAGTTTTTCTCTTACTTCAGGTACTTGTGCATAATTTGAAACATTACTACTTACTTGTAGTGTAGATAACTCCTCTTGAATATCTATTCCATTTAAGATTAAATTATCCCTTTCAAAATGCATTTCCATCTTGTCAATTAATGATGAAAGTTTATCTATATCTGTAAAAGAAATATCACTTTTTATGGCTTCAAGTGTCACTGCTCTATACATAGCACCTGTATTTATGTACATTAAATTTAGTTTTTTTGCTATTATCTTTGCAATGGTACTTTTCCCTGCACCAGCTGGTCCATCTATTGCTACTGAAATTCTCAAGTCAAAACTTCCTTTCTTTTTTAAAACATTACCAATTTCTATTATATCATATTGGAAATAAAAATAAATTATTAAATTGAAGTTCCAGCTATATAACCAGTAGATAATGCAATTTGAACATTATATCCACCCGTAAATGCATCTACATCCATAACTTCACCAGCAAATGAAATATTTGAAATTAATTTTGATTTCATGGTAGATGGATCTATTTCTTTTGTATCAATCCCACCAGCAGTTACTATTGCTTCTTCAATTGGTCTTAACCCTTTTACAGTAAAGGTCAAGTTTTGAATCAACTCTACTAGCCTTTTTCTTTCTTCTTTTGTTATTGAGTTGACCTTTTTATTTTCATCAATTCCAGATAAATTTATTATTATAGGAATAAGTTTCTTAGGAAGTAATTCATCTAAAGAATTCTTAAAATCCTTATTTAAAAACTTTTGGAAATCTTTTTGAATTCTTTTGTCTAGTTCTTGATTATCTAAAGCTGGTTTTAAGTTTATTGATATCTCCATAGGTATATTATCTTTTACATATCTGGAAGCACTTAATATTAATGGACCAGAGATACCAAAATGCGTAAATAGCATTTCACCTTGTTCTTTATACTGCACTTTTTTATCTTTAGAACTAATTAATTTCACTTGAATATTTTTAAGACTTAATCCCATTAGCTCTTTTACCCACTCTTCTTTTAATTCAATTGGAACTAGAGAGGGTTTTAATGAAACAATTTTATGTCCTAACTTTTGTGCAAATTTATATCCTTCACCTCTAGAGCCTGTAAGTGGATAGGATTTTCCTCCAGTTGCTATAATAAAATGATCTCCAGATACTTTTTGATTATTTTCTAAAACCGCAGCTTTAACTGTACTGCCTTCAATAACAATATCACTAACTTTAGATTTAAGGTGAATTTTCACTCCTAAATCGTTTAATTCATTTTCAAGGCCTTTAATTATATCTGAACTCTTATCTGATAAAGGAAATACCCTATCTCCTCTTTCTACTTTTAATTTTATATTCTTTCCTTCAAAAAAATTCATAACATCTTGATTTGTGTATGTATAAAGAGCACTGTATAAGAAATATGGGTTACCAGGAATATACTCAAAGAATTCTGATATATCCTTTGCATTTGTTACATTGCATCTTCCCTTTCCAGTTATAAATAACTTTTTCCCAAGCCTATCATTTCCTTCTATTAAAATTACTTCATTACCATTTTTAGCTGAAGTAATTGCTGCCATCATTCCAGCTGGACCTCCGCCTATCACTATAACTTTTTTCAAAATATCACCTCTAAACTTTCTTAAGGATATTATAACATCTTATTTAATAGAAAAAAGAGGCAAAGCCTCTTTTTTGAAATTATTCATCTAACACATTACCCCTGTTATATGAATAAACATTATATTCTTTCCAAATACTTTCAAGATTATTAAATGTATTTGCTATAGTTTCTTTTTCTCTCATTCCTACAGCTATTATTAACGCATTAATGACTGATAGCGGTGCCACAAGTGAATCAACAAAACTTGCCATGTTACTTTGAACAATTAAGCTATAGTCCGCTTGTGTTGCTAAAGGCGATAATAGCGAATCTGTTATAGCAACTACCTTTGCATTTCTACTTTGTGCAAATGATAAAGCATCAATTGTTTTTGCTGCATATCTTGGGAAGCCTATACCTATTACTAAATCTCCTTCTTTGATATTAATCATTTGTTCAAATATATCTGAAATACCATAAGCTACAATATTTACGTTATCAAGAATTATATTTAAATAAAAACCTAAAAACTCAGCTAAAGCAGTTGAACTTCTTAGTCCTATAATATATATTCTCTTTGCATCGAATATGGACTGAACTACTTCCTCGAAAGTTTTGTGATTTATTTTTTCAAGTGTTGCTCTTATATTTTCTATATCTGCTTTTAAAACTCCTTTTAAAGCATTTTCTTCTGAAATATAATCATTTGTAAGTTCTAATCTTTGAACAGTTGTTAACTTATTCTTTATAAGTTCTTGTAATTCCTTTTGAAGCTTAGGGTAACCACTAAATCCAAGCTCATTTGCAAATCTAACTACAGTGGATTCCGAAACACCTACTGAAACTCCTAATTTAGCTGCAGTCATAAAGGCTGCTTTATCATAATTTTTTAATATGTATTCTGCAATAAGCTTTTGCCCTTTACTTAATCTTGGAAATTTTAATTGAATAATTCTCATTAAATCTTGATTTGCTTCTAGCTTTTCTTGGAAATAATCCATTTACCCTTACTCCTATCCTTTTTGCAATTTATTTATAATATAAATTCATTTTAACATCATTAATTAATTACATCAACCTTAATTATAAAATTACTTTTTTTCTATGCATAATAGCATTGGTGGATTATTATTGCGATTAACATACTCAAATTTCATTACCCCATATTTATTCTTGGGTAAGTTTTCAGCAAATTCTAAAATGCAAGTTTTTTCTCTAGCACCTTCATTATGTCCAGAATAAATAGCAATTAAAATAATTCCCCCTGCATTCAGTAAATCTACTGCCTGAATTATAGAGTTCATTGTACTGTCTTTCATGGTTGTGATCTCTTTATTTCCACCTGGTAAAAATCCTAAATTATATATTATACAATCTGCACTTTCCTTTACATATTCATTAAGCTTATCATGAGAATCATGTATAAGATAAACATTATCTTTATTTTTATTCTTATAATTAGTAATAGCCATTTCTTGAATATCAAAAGCAATTACCTTATTAAAGCTTTCAGATAAGAAATCAGAATCGTATCCGTTACCAAGTGTACAATCTATTGCTAAGTTTTTGTTTTCAATATATTTGTCAATGATATCATGAGATAAGGAACTAATATCCTTCACTAATTTAAACATATTATTTACCCTTACAAAGATTTAATGTAGTTAAGCTCTGAGTCTGTAAGCTCTCTAAAGCTACCTAATTCTAAATCTCCGATATTAATTTCTCCAATAGCAACTCTTTTAAGGGAAATTACATCGTGATTTAATGCCGCACACATTTTTCTTATTTGCCTATTCTTGCCTTCATGTATTTTAATTTCAACCTTACAGTTATTTTGATCTTTCCAAAGAATTTTAATACTTGACTTAGCAGTGATATATCCACCTATATCAACTCCATTTTGAAAAGTTTCCATCTCTTTATCTGTAAAAACTCCTTTAACCTTAACAATATAGGTTTTATGAATTTCCCTTCTTGGATGTATTATTTTATTATAAATTTCACCATCATTTGTAAGTAATAAAAGCCCAGAAGAATCATAATCAAGTCTTCCAATTGGATATATTCTTTCCTTAGCATTTATTATATCTATTATAGTTTTCCTGCCTTTTTCATCACTAACAGAAGATATTATTCCAACAGGCTTATTAAGCATGATGTATCTCTTAGTCTCTTCTGCCTTCACAAGCTTCCCGTTATATTCTACAATATCTTTTTCTATATCGATTTTAGTACCTAATTCTTTTATGATTTCTCCATTAACCTTAACACTTCCAGCTAAAATTAACTCTTCACATTTTCTTCGTGATGCCACTCCGCAATTTGCCAAATATTTTTGTAATCTTTCCATTATAAAATCACCTATCCTGCTGTATTCTTAATAATTATAAATACTTAACATAAAAAAATCAAATTGGAATTTCCTGGGAAATTTTAGGAGATTGAAGAAATTCTATATTTTTGTTATACTACTTACCAATAATATATATAAAGGGTGATAAGCATGGATAAACTACTATTTGGAATTTCAGGAATTCCATTAGGCAAAGGTGAAAAATTTAATTATAGTACTGGATTAGAATATTTACATAATATAGGACTGGATGCTATGGAGCTACCATTTGTACGCTCTGTAAATGTTACATCAAAAAATAGAGATTCTATTCTTAAAGTTAAAGAAGAAACTGGCATGTATTTATCTGCTCATGGTTCATACTTCATAAACTTAAATGCTAAGGAAGATGAGAAAATAGAAAAATCAAAAGAAAGGATTTTAAAGGGAGCTTATGCTTTGGAATCCGTTGGCGGAAGAAGTTTAGTATTCCATGCTGGGTTTTATTTAGATTCATCTAAAGAAGATACATTAGATAATATTAAAAGAGAATTAAGTACACTCCCTAAAGGAAATGTTACATATAGACTTGAAACTACAGGAAAAGCTACTCAATTTGGTGACATATATGAATTAGTTAATATAGCAAAGGATGTTCCAAGTTGTAATATATGTATAGATTTTTCTCATTTACATGCAAGGGGAAATGGAGCCTTAAAGGACTATTCTGACTTTGCTAAAATATTAGATTATGTAGGTACAAATCTAGGAGATGCTGCATTAAAAGATATGCACATTCATTTATCTGGAATAAACTACACAGCAAAAGGTGAAAGAAATCATCTGCCTTTTGAAGAAAGTGATTTTAACTATAAGGCTTGTCTTAAAGCCTTCGTAGATTTTGATATAAAGGGCTGTATTATTTGCGAAAGCCCTATTTTAGAGAATGATGCTTTACTTTTAAAAGAAACTTATAACAGTCTATAGTTAAAGCCTTGCCCAATTTGGGCAAGGCTTTTTTCTAACACCTAAAGAATCTGTTGTTGCCTAGTAATAGTAGAGCTATTAATAAAGGGCTGTTAAATAAGCAAGTATTTCCTATAAGTGAATTGTAGGGATAACCACAACCGCCTGTATAGCAGCCACAGTTATTTCCAAACCCAAATCCTCCAGGATAACCTCCAAATCCGCACCCTGGATAACCTCCGTAGTAACTATTACAACAGCAATTTCTCCTTCTTGACATGTTTATCACTCCTTCTCTTCTGTATATTACATACTATTCCATCCTATTGATTGTTGTTAATTAATCTCAAATTTAAGTTTTTTTAGAATGTTATACTCATTTACGAGGATATCATATTAGTGTATAATAAGAGTAAGAGGTGATATTATGAGTAGAAATAGATTAGTTGCCCCTAGAAACGTTGTTAATACTAAACAACTTTATATATTTTATATTCTAGGAGAGCTATATAAAGGTAATTCTATATACGGAAATAAGGTTTTAGAGGAGTTTAAAAGCAGATTTGAGAGTTCTTCACTTCCTTTCCCTGTCTCTTCATCAACGGTATATGATACTCTATTCTATTTAGAAGAGATGGGCTATGTTAATTCTACTTGGCTTGGGGATGAGTTTTTAAATAAAAGAAGTAAGAAGATATACTCAATTACCGATGCAGGTATTGAATATTATAAAAAACATATAGCTGACTATATTGATAATCTAAATAAGACTAAGAGCACTTTGGATATTATGATTAATATGATTAAATAAATAGAAATAGTTTATAATCGTACTATGACTTACATTTTGAGGGCAAATCGAAAAAACATCATTAATATTAAATGTATTAATGATGTTTTTATCATATTCTTAGTAGACTAATCACAATCTTTATTACACAATTTTCATAATTCATTAACCATATTGCTCCATATTATAAAAGATTGATTAATTCCTTCCGAAAAACTACCCAATCTAATAACTTCTAATATATTTTCTTTACATTATCCCCTTCTCTGAGCACCAATTAGTGTTTGGTACATATACTATCGAACTGCTACACCATTTCTAAATTCTCTTTTAGGAAAACTAGCACCAGCAATTTTATCCTCAGTAATTACTTTTTCAATTCTATGAATATCATTTTCACTTAAATTCACAGCTATAGAGTTTAGTGAGTCCTTTAGTGTAGTTCGTCTAGAAGCTCCAACTAATGTTATAATATCATTTCCTTTGGATAAAAGCCAAGCAAGAGAAAGTTGTGGTATAGTTATATGTTTTTCATCAGCGATCTTACGCAATTCTTCTACGAGTTTAAGATTATTTTCTATATTTTCTTCAAAAAATAAAGGAATAAAAGAATTGTATGCATGTGGTTTGCTTTTTGACCATGTACCACTAAGCAATCCATGAGCTAGCGCACCAAATGCTACTACCCCAATACCAAGCTCCCTTGCAGTTGGTAGAATTTCTTTTTCTATACTTCTATTAAATAAGGAATATTCCGCCTCTAGAAAGCTTATTGGATGCACAGAATTTGCTCTTCTTAGGATATCGGCATCAACTTGCGTAAGCCCAATATGTCTCACATAGCCAGCCTTAACCAGTTCAGAAATAGCTCCTATTGTTTCTTCTACTGGAATACCCAGATCAATTCGCGCGGGCTCATAAAGGTCAATATAATCTAGATTTAACCTTTTAAGAGTATAAGTAAGATAATTTTTTATTGTTTGAGGTCTTACATCTAAACCATACATTGAACCATTAGGTGCAACTTGCATACCGAACTTTACAGATACAAAAGCTTTATCTCTTTTTTGACCTTTAAGTGCTTCACCAATCACCATTTCACTCTTGCCGGCACCGTAAAAGTCTGCTGTATTTAAATGATTTATTCCAAAATCTAACGCTTCATGAATTGTTGCTATATTTTCAGACTTATTATCATCAGTTATCATCCCTCCACAGCCTAATCCAAGTTTATTTAATTCTAAGTCATTTTTTTTATATTTCATTTTAATTCCTCCTATTTAATTCAAAGGCAATTCTCATCATTCCCGAACTCTATGGGTGCTGTTAAATATCTTTTTTAAAGACCTCATAGTAATAAGCATTTCTTCCTCTGATAATTCTTCTGCTGCTAAATTCACCAAAGCTTGAGTTTCTTTATGAATCTTAGGCATAATCCCTTTAGCTTTTTCTGTTAGATATAACTTATATGCTCTACTATTTCTTTCATGCTGCTCTTTATATACATAGCCTTGCTTTATTAATTTTGAAATAGTCCTTGCTGACATTGCCTTATCATTACCTATTTCTTCGCTCAGTTTATTTTGACTTATACCTTCATTTTTTTCTAAAACAATTAAATATGAACAAGAGCCACTACTTAGTTCATATTCATATAAAACTTTATCCAAATAAATTTGCGTGTTTCTAAAAATCTTACTAATTAGCATTATGAAATGCATGCTTTCTTTTTCCATAAATAAAACCACCTTTATTTTAATTGACTAGTCAACACTTATTTTATTACTTTATAGTTGACCAGTCAACAACTGTTTAAACCAAATTTAGCGATTTTCTTAAAATCATTCAAAAAAGGGTGTTCAAAACAAACAAAAAAGGATAGCTTAAGGTAATAAACCTTAAACCATCCTATATAATTCAATTATTTATACATTATAGTAATCAGAAATTGTACTTAAAATAAATAGTATGTACTCTTTATCGTAGCAACCTTTTTCAATTGATGTAGTTTCATCTAACTGAACTTTTAAATATCCTCTTGGGCCATCATAAATAAGCTCTTTTTTAGCTTTATTATATATTACATCAAAAGTATTGTTATAGTAGTGTGTTCCTGACATACTATCTTTATATCTAAAGAAAACTGTATTATCTAGAGTTTCCTTGTCAGCTTCTTTAAGTATTGCAATTGTTTCTGCATGTGGTATGTATAAATCAATATCTTTGTATTCTTCTAAATTAATTCTTAGGAAAGGTCTATTATCCCATAGAACTCCATATTCATGCTTAGGGTCTCTATTATCTAAGCTTTCTTGTACTTGGTTAAATAATGCATCAAGATCCAATTGTTTTAAGTTCTCTACAAAAATATTGCTGATTTGTGTCTTATATTTATTATAGTTATCGATACGTTTTCCCATAATTTCTCCTCCTAGATCTAATTAATAGCGCATATGTATACTTAAGTCTACTTATATTATAGCACTATTTTCCTAACCTACAATAAATTCTTAAAAAAAATCCTCAAATCCATTATAAGCTGTCGATTTTTTCTGCATCTGACTTTCTAATAGCATATTAGGAAATTAGGCAAGAGTAAAAAACAATATATTTATTTGTAACAAATGAAATAAATATAAATACCTTAATAATAGAATAATCTCTTTTGGAGGAACAATGAAAGGTGAAAAAATTGATTGTATAGATAGTGGGAGTAAATTTTGTCCTTGCCATCTAGCAGAAGCAAATGAATGCTTATTATGTTCCCAATTACACGGGGAATGCTTTTGCGACTGTCTAAACTGGAAAGGAGTATGTATTTATCAAGGATGGATAGCTAACGGCTCTAAACCAAAGGAAGGAAGAAAAACTTACTCATGTAAAATAGAAGACTGGATATTACTTCAAAAGGATCTATTACTTATTAAATTCAAATTACCTGAAGATCTAGCTCTTGATTTAACAACGCCAGGTAGTTTTATTTTTCTAAGAACTGATGATAATTTTTATTTTGATATACCAATTTCTATAATGGAATGTGACACTGATGCTAACACTGCTAGTATATTAATTGAGATAAGAGGTATTAAAACAAAACACCTTATAAATACAAAATCAGTTGAGAATCTAGTAATAAGAGGTCCCTATTGGAATGGAGTCTTTGGGTTAAAAAATATAAAGAATACTACAAATTCTAAATGTTTAATTCTAGCTAGAGGTATTGGAATGGCTCCTATGATTCCAGTAATTAAGGCTCTTAAAAATCAAGGAAATGATCTTGATATTCTTATTGATAAAGCACCATTTGATGATGTATATGTTAATGATATATTATCTAATCTTGGATTATCTTATAACGAAATGTCTTTACTTGATGCTGGAAAGCTATCTGATAAATGTAAAGCCTATATAAAAGATTCCATTGAAAATAATAATATCAAATTAATACATTGTGGAGGTGCAGATATATTAACCTTTAAAGTGATGCAATACTTAGATTCTATAGGTGAAAAAAGTATTAAATTATCCTGTTGTAATAATTCTAAAATGTGTTGCGGAGAAGGAGTATGTGGAAGTTGCACTGCAAGATTTGCTGGTCACAGAGTAAAAAGACTATGTAAAGTTCAAGCAGATCCAAGAGATATTTTTGAAGGGAGAAGATTTATATGAAGGTATTAGTTGTAGGTGGAGGCTGGGCTGGAGTTTCTTCTGCAATCTCAGCTAGAAAAGCAGGTGCAGAGGTACACGTTTTTGAAAAGACTGATTTACTTTTAGGTTTAGGTAATATAGGCGGAATTATGCGTAATAATGGACGTTTTACTGCTGCTGAAGAATTAATTGAACTTGGCTGTGGTGAACTTATGGAAATATGTGATAATAACTCTAAACATAAGAATATAAAGTTCCCAGGACACGAACATGCTTCATTATACGATGTTACATCAATTGAACCTGATGTTAAAAAACTACTATTAGACATGGGAATTAACTTACACCTAATTACACGTGTTACAGATATAGATCAAACTGATAAAAGCATCAAGGGTATACATCTTTCTAGTGGAGAATATATCGAGGGAGATGTTATTATAGAAACCACAGGCTCAACAGGTCCTATGGGTAATTGTCAGCGCTTCGGAAACGGCTGTGCTATGTGTATACTTAGATGTCCCTCATATGGGCCTAGAATATCTATAAGTGAAAGAGCTGGCGTTAAGGATTTTTCTGGAGAAAGAAATGATGATAAATTAGGTGCATTTTCTGGTTCTTGTGAAGTTGCAAAAGATAGTCTTTCAGAAGAGTTAAAAGAAGTTTTAGAAAAAGAAGGAGTTGCAGTATTAAAGGTTCCCCCTGAAGATGTTAATTATGGAAAGCTTGAAGCTAAGGTATGTCAACAATATGCTTTAAAGGAATTTGCTGAAAATATTGTTTTATTAGATACTGGCCATGCAAAATTAATGACAACCTATTATCCACTAGAAAAGCTAAGAAAAATCCCTGGACTTGAAAAAGCAAGATATGTGGATCCTCTTGCTGGTTCTATAGGAAATTCCATAAGATATCTATCAGTTGCTCCTAGAGATAATAATATGAGGGTTATAGGCGTAGATAATTTATTCTGTGCAGGTGAAAAATCTGGTCTTTTTGTAGGACACACTGAAGCTATGTGTACAGGAGCACTTGCAGGCCATAATGCTGTAAGATTAGCTTTGGGTATTCCACTATTAACTCTACCCTCTTCACTATGCATTGGAGATTTAATATCCTATGCTAATGAAAAATCTAAAACTCGTGAAGGTAGAAAAACAAGATATACCTTCGCTGGTTCTGATTATTTTAACAGAATGAAATCATTAAATTTATATAGTACTAATGTTGAAGAGATCAAAAACAGAGTGAGAAAAGTTAATTTAGATAGTGTATTTAATCAAAAACTTATATAAGAATTTTAATGGAACCCTTTTGGGTTCCATTTATTTTCTAAACTTTACTCTTCTTTTTAATTCATAGTTTATTTTGTATATCAATATTTGAATATATAATTACCCTTTTTTATTTTATAATTTTAAAACCATCTCGTATTGTTTAACATTTTGATTAAACCCTAAATTTATTAAGAAACTCTTCATGCTATCGCTCTTACTATCTACATTTAGAATTTTAACACTATCTGATTCTGTAAGTTTCAATAAGTCTATAAGTATGCTCTTTCCAATCCCCTTACTTCTATAAATCTTATCTACTGCTATTTGAGGAATATCTCCTGTATTTTTATCTATGATTCCATAGCCAACAATAGTATCTTCGATGTTTACAATAGAATACATAAAGTTATCTGATACAGCATTAATTGAATCAATAGAATTCTGCCAAGATGGTTTGAAATCCCAAAACTTCATTAACTCTTGCCATATACTTTCAGTGATTATATTTATATGTTCAACCTTATGTGTTTTTATAGATTCATAATTATTTTTATCTAAATTAAAACATTCAAGCTCTCTTAAAATTTCAAATCCTTGTTTTTTATAGATATTAACTGCAGATGTATTTGATTGAATTACTTCGAGTAAATATTGTTCTACTCCCATTTTTTTTAGTAATTCTTTGGCATTCAGAAACATATTACTTGTTATCCCCTGATTTCTATAGTTCTTTATAACACCTGTTCCTGTATCATAGGCAGTTACTTTTCCATTCCATTGTCTAATTGCATTTAAAAGAAATCCAACTAAAATATTATTGTTAAATGCCCCTATTGAAGCTTCTGCAACATAACCTCTTCGCTGGAGCATCTGCTGAAGCTTTAAAAGAGGTAAATCCATTTTTACTTGATAATCTGAAAATGCATCTAAAAATGTATTATGTAATTTTTCAATACTTATATTTTCAATTGTGTTGTAAATAAACATTCTTATTCTCTCCTAACCTAAAGAATTGTATATATATTACTTTGTAGTAATATAAATTTCGGCACTAATTATAACATATTATACTATTTTCTCCACTGATAATTTGCAAATTTTATATTTATAGAATTTTTTCTTCTAGAAACAAAATAAGAAGGAGCACCTCCTCCATCTGAACTTGGTACTCCTCCTTATATTAAATACACTTTATGATATTTTCTTCTAGGCTTATACATCCTGTCCTACAGTTGTTTCCACATTAACATTCACTTCTGTTCTCAAGAGTATAATTAGTGAGATAACCACAACTCCCAAACACACCAAGTTAACATTACGATATCCTGCAAATTGTGCAACCATACCTCCTCCAAGAGTTCCTACAAGTCTTCCTATGGTAGAACCGTTAGAATACATTGTTGCTGACATTCCTGGTGAATTAGGTAGTAATTCTGCAAAATAGCCTAATCCGTTTCCAAATACTACAGCTACAGTTGTTGCCTGAAGTATCTGTGCTGCGATAATCTGCCAAGGTTGTGTAGCTATACTTAATACTCCATAATAGGCTAATGAAACAAAACAACTATAAATCATTAGTTTATGATTTGATATTTTTTTTGCTATAGCTCCTAACGCAAGCATTATTGGAATCTCCAAACCTGCTGAAATACTAGCTACTAGTCCAACGTTTTCAATGGAACCATGAAGACTATTTACAATAAATAGAGGTGTATTGATTCCATTAATAGCATTCAAACCAAATAAAATGGTAAGTGCAATAAATGGCTTCATTATCTTCTTGTTTTTAAATAATGAAGAATCTGCATTATCTTCCCTACTGATGTTATTTTGAACAACATTTCGCTTTTGCAAAAATAGCAATACAACAACCGCAATAATTATAAAGACTGAGACTGTTCCTAAAAATAGTCCCTTATATCCAATACCATTGAAAATCAATGCTCCTACTAAAGGCCCTATTAAAAATCCAAGAGAGAAAAGTGAGCGTAATGCAGACATTGCAAAGGTCTTATTATCAGACTTACTTTCATTTGCAGATTCTTGTGCGTAAGCGAAGATTTGAGGCATTGAGGCTGCCCCTAATCCATTAAATAGAGTTACAGCTATGATTAGTATAAAGAAATTATGAAACAATATAAAAGATGTATATCCAATAGCCGATGAAATCATAGATAAAATAATGACTCTTTTTCTATCCATTCCGCTATCTGAACGTTTAGCAATAATGGAATTCACAATAACTCCACTTATTGAACTAAACGCCATAAAAATACCAAATGATCCTGCGCTCATTCCAAGTTCTTCTGTGCAATATAACGACAAATATGGCATTGTAACAGAGACTCCTATACCCATCAATAGCATACAAATGGTAAGTAACATATATCCTTGGATTCCAAACAAATTTTTTGATTTTTTAAACAATTCCCATTCCCCCTTAAGTAAACATAAAACTTTCTATTTTAATTTTATAACCTTTTTGTTGTAACTAATTTGATTCCAGAATTCATTTCCTCAATTGTAATATACATTACTCCAGCAATATAATCCTTTAGAGGATCCTCTACATGCATAATTTCCGGTCTAATATTTTCCGGTATATATCGAGAACAATAACTTTCAATTAACTCAAGATTATTAAGCTCAAAGCCTTCTCCTCCAATAACAACATACTCAGGATTTATTATACAGTTTATATTGGCAATCGCCGTAGCAATGGTATCAGCATATTCTTCATCTGTATGCTCTCCCCAAGCAACTTCGTAAAGGGTTTTACCATTACCAAGTTGAAGAAAAGCAACTTCTCCAGCGTAATGAGAAAAACCTCTTACAAGCATGCCATTTGTAATAATACCTGCCCCTATTCCAGTGGTAGTGAAATTAATATAAACCATGTTTAAAGCATGTGAAGTTGTAAGTTCAGCTTCTTTTAGCCTATTATGAGCAAACCCTGTAGCAATTGCATTAAGATCATTTTCCATTATAATTGGTAGGTTATACTTATCTTCAAGATGAGCTTTAACATTAAAGCTATGCCATTCCTTAAGTTTCTCCCCAGTAAATAGCATTCCATTATCTACAGCTGAAGGTACCCCTATACCAATACATTTTATTGAATTGAATCTTGCAATCAAGGAATCAATAAGTTCTTCTACAGCTTCAGTATATCTAGGTTCTTCAATCTCAACCCTGCTCTCTTCAAATATCTCTCCAGTGGCGTTGCCTACTGCATAATTGATATATTTTTCTTCCACACAAAGAGCAACCACAAGAGAATAATTAACATTTATAGTATACCGCTCCGCTCTTCGTCCCCCGCTTGATTCATCATATCCTTGATTTAAAACTTCACCTTCAGCTACAAGTGAGCTTAGTATAAGCCCAACCGTTGTGAGACTTATACCAGTTTCTTTAGCCAGTTCCGCCTTAGTTGCCGAACCTAACTCCTTTAAGGTATTTTTTATCAAATCGCTATTTAATCTTTTTAAAATATTAGGTCTTCCTGAAATCTCCCTCATTTTGTTCCTCCAGAATACAAAAAAACTTATTACACAACCTTTATAAAGTTTATGTAATAAGTTTATCATAGTACCATTTCGTATACAATATGTAATAAATTTCTATATTAATATAAAAGTATATAGGAAATCATGCTGCTTCTTATATATGTATCGTATATCAAACAATATCATATAAATTTACATCTTTACTTCGTATCAAAGCTGGAACACTCAGTTTCAGTATATATATGAGCCTCAGTTCCCTCAACTTTTATCGAGTCTAAATTGCAAAGTTTGTTTTCATTATGATTACAACTTACAACATTGCAGGTAAGAGCATCACATGGTCCAAAAGCATTAGTATTATTAGTTAAATCGCTGTATTCATATCTATTTAAGAATGAACCACATACAGTTCCGCTCTCAGTGGATGCAGTAACACCTCCAATATCAACTCTGTTTGAATAACAAACTCCAGTTTTATTATGTGAACAACTTGTAACACTACAATTAATTTTTTGCACAAAGATACACTCCTTTATATAAATTTAAGAATATTTTTATTTGCTGAAGTATCTGTCAAGCAAGCCTTTAAAAGCTCTCCCATGTCTTGCTTCATCTTTACACATTTCATGAACTGTATCATGGATTGCATCTAGATTATTTTGTTTAGCTATTGTAGCAAGCTTCTTTTTACCTTCACAGGCACCATATTCAGCCTCAACTCTGGCTGATAAATTAGCTTTAGTATCTGGGACCACAACTTCACCTAGAAGTTCAGCAAACTTAGAAGCATGTTCTGCTTCCTCCCATGCAATTCTCTTATAAGCTTCTGCTACTTCAGGATAACCTTCACGATCAGCTTGGCGAGACATTGCCAAATACATTCCTACTTCTGTGCATTCACCCATGAAATTAGCTCTTAATCCTTCTAGTAATTCATTGTCACAGCCATCTGCAACACCAATTCTATGCTCATCAGCAAAATTTAATTCATCAGTCATCTCTTTAAATTTGTCAGAACTAGCTTTACAAATAGGGCAGATTTCTGGTGGAGTGTCCCCTTCATGGACATAACCACATACAGTACAAATAAATCTTTTCATTCAAAATTCCTCCATAACAGTAATTAGTTATAGGGTTTTTTATAGGAAACTTAATTTATTCTTGTTTGAAAATGTCGGCTTCTAGACATTTTCAGGCATGAATAAGTTATTAGTTAAACTTAAAACCCTAAATTATAGGTATATAAAACCTTGATTACTATTATCTCCTATTAAACAAAAACTATTTATTATATAAAATTTTAAGTGAAATCTTTTGGTTTCTCAGTATTTTTACAAATTAAAAAGAGCCCTAAGGCTCATATTTACAGTTAGGATAAAACCTTATAGCTCCAGCTAGGCTAAATAACTTTATTTCTGTTTTCTTAACATAGTCTTCTTTTAAAATTTTATGCATTAGTATTGCTTGGTGTATATCAGACGGTACTTCACTTGCAATATTAATTAATTTTTTCATCTCTGGATCTAATTTATATTTCTTAAGTTCTCCATAAAAAAACCTTCTATTGTATTTTATTATATCCATTAGTTTTTCATAATTAGAACCTTTAAATCCATCAGATAGAGAATATCTTATACTGATTAAATCCATAACCACCTCATTTAATAGCTTTTGCATCTCTATATCTTTATCTATTTTCCTGAAATAATCAGTTAGTATTAATCCTGAAATAAGCCCTGTTGATATTCCGATTATCATATTACCTCTTTGATTTCGAATAAACTCCCACACGCTATAGTTATGTTTAGTAATCATAGAACCCACTAATACTGCTACAAGAAATAATGACATTAAGACAAAAACATTAACCTCAACTTTTTTCTCAACCATTTTAGTTAATTTCTTAATTATCCTATTAAACATTCATTCACCCCATTCTCTCATACTAATTTACCCATCAAAAGTAAATCAACTTTAATTTCATTGGTACGAAAAATTGAAGCTTTCTTTATTTAATAACTCATCTTATTTATATTAGCATTTCTTTAGCTATAGACATTTTTCTAGAAAAAAATAAAGCTAGGGAATTCCTAGCTAAGATAATGCACTAATAAAATCCTCGTTGCTTAATTACTCCTACGATAAAAAAGAATGCCCAACCTGGAGTAAAGGATGAAAGTAACTCTATTAAAGTATTAGAATCTCGACTATTTGATAATTGCAGTATGGTAACCATTAATTTACTAAAATACCCACTGAGATATGGAATAGTGATACTGTTATCTTGAAGAGTAACAAATATTGCTAACAGAAAAACTGTCAAAACGATACCTTGAATAAAGCTTGAAAATATCAATGAAAGAAAAGACTTTTTTGTTTTACTCTTGATAAAAATCCATCTTATAAACGATAATACCCCAAATACAAATACAACAATAAAACTATATGAAAATATAACATCCACACTAATAGATGGATCTGGCATAATATCTTTATTTAGTTTTTTCTCTAAAATATATAGGAAAAAAATAGTAAGTATTGATAGGATTAAAGATACTGATGTATAACTTGGTAAAGACCTTTTAGATTGGATTTCATTCCTCATATATTTACTATTAGCTTTTTTAATATTTTCACAATCTATTGAATTAGTTTGCTTCATACTATTAGTATTTTCTGAATTTGAAGAATCATCAAATGGGTTAATAAATGGCTCATCATATTGGTAGTTATAATATGTTTGACTTTGTGAATTATCTTCTGATACTTCATTACTATTCGCAGTATAATCTTTTTGAAAGTAGTTATTTTGTTCTTCTTGTCTTTGATCATTGTAGTTTATGCGATCACGCAATACATCATCATTATTCTTTTCACTATCGCTAACATACCCTAAATATTCACCATTTCTTCCGTATAGTGTATTCCCTTCTACATATGATCCTCCATCTCCATACACATATTTTCTACTCAAAAAATTTCCTCCAATACTTATTTAATTCTATTTATAATTATGAATTAACATTCAAAATTGATAATAATATTTAATATAAAAAAGCTAGGAACTTTCCTAGCTTTTTTTACTTTCTTATCACTGATATAATTATATAAATTAGTATTAAGGATATAAATAAATCCTCTGCTCCACCAGTTTTAAATAATTTAAGTCCTTGATAATTTTTTCTGAAAGGATATAATAATGGAACCCCTCTTTTGGTTAGGGAATCTAATACTATATGTGATAAATAATTAACTCCCCAAAGTAAACCTAACTGTTTATTAAATGTATATAGTAAATAGGAACTACCTACTAATGCAATTAGTGAATGAGTTAAGGTTCTATGCTTCATTCCAAGATATATATCCCAATCTGGTGCTATGGATCCTACTAATGCTAATGGAGCTATTAGCATGTTATCTTTTGTAATAAAAGTTATTGTAGTGGCAATCCCCATAGCTAAATGTGTTTTCTTTAGCATGTTTGATTTACCTCTTATTTCGCAATTTTCTCTTATAAATTATAGCATCTATTAAAACTATTGCAATAACTACTATTTTTCTTTAATTAAAAAAGTTCTTAACTATAATCATACACATGCTTCTTCAAAATCAGAATTCAATATATGTTCTGGAAAGATTTCTTCAGCAACAAAGTCTGTTGTAGGTACAGTTTCATCCACTTCTTCTAAGCTGACATTATCTAACCAAATTTGACCTTTTCCGGTTAATAACACTCCAATGTTAAGAATTTCTGCACCAGAAGGTACATCTAATACACAAGAATAGAGATTCCACCCTGTTGTTCCACTAATCCCTCTACTTTGCATGTTATCAAATTTCAACAGTTCTCCTTGCTTTCCATCTATACGAAACCATAATCCGCACCATTTTTCTACGTCTTTAGTTTTTACAAAACCTTTAAAGCACATTCTTTTGCCATGATAACTTTTCGCACTAACTTGCTGCATAATGGTACCAAATTCTTGGTCATAAATATCATCAGATACAGAATAAATCGTTGCTGATTTTGAACCCATATGAAAAGTTTCCGAATCAATGCATGCCACATATTTTTCTGGAGCACCTCCAGTAACAATCCAATTTTTAATTTCATTTTGCTTATCCATAAATAATCCTCCTATAATTAAGTTTTTATTGATTGAACGATATTTACCTGGAGGTAATTGATATATACTTTTAAATGCTCTTGTAAATGCTTCCTGCGATTCAAAGCAAAGTGTTTGAGCAATTTCTAAAATTGAAAATTCAGTAGTTCTTAAAAAAGATGCTGCATGAGAAAGTCTTCTTTTTCTAATATATTCGTATAAAGAAGTTCCAACTTCCTTTTGAAATACTCTAATAAAATAATATTTTGAATATCCAACTTCGCTAGAAATTTCGTCTATAGTTAGCTCTTTGTATAAATTTAATTCTATATACTCCAAAGCTTTCTGCACTATATCACTATGTATCATCTACCCCACCTCCTATTTAAGTAAATTATAACATGTATTTCCTTTCCATTTTTGATCATTCTTGCTCTCTTAATTCAATCTTTTCTGAATTTTTATTATAATTACTTAATCATTGTTGGTCTTAAAAAAGAATAGGACATTTTTCAGCAAATCGTTTCACTGAAAAATGTCCTATTAATATTTCTGTAAAATCTATCCTTAAAGCAGATTTATTTCGCAATTTTTCTCTTATAAATTATAGCAGCAATTATTGCAATTGAAAGAATTACGACAATAGTTATAGGTAAAATATAATTTTTCTTTACTATACCATCAGTAGTGTATGTAAGAGTTATTTTTGTATTTTGATCTATTTGTCCTAATTTATATTTCCATATAGCTGTATAATCTCCTGATTTATCTGTAGCATTACTACTTACTATTCTTCCTGGAACAGTTATTTGATTAGTAATTTCTACGTTTTTAACATAGTTAATTAAGGTTGCATCATAAGCACTACTTCCACCAGTTTGATTTATTGCATCATCTACAAGCGAGCTATTAACACTAAGATTTATTGTAACTTGGTTTTCTGTAACACCTTTTGCTTCATTAACGCTTAAAGTAGCATATTTTTTATCTGCAAGTAACTTATTTACATCATTTAAATTATTAAACTTAATGCTAACTTCCTCAACATTATTATTATCTTTTACATACTTAGATGTTTCAAATCCAAGTTTTTTCATCTCATCAACATTAATGAAATCTCTACCAAGAAGTCTGGCTACAACATTATCATATAATACTTGAAACTTGAAATCTCCTGAACCATCTTTATTTATATTAGTAAATGAATTCAACTTTACAGTTCCGCAGCCTACTAAAAACAAGGATAATATTAATATTGTTATTATCGAAAATCTCTTTTTCATATCTAACACACCTCTATAATTTAATAATTATAGTATTTACTGTGCACTGGGAAAAATTCATTAATAAGATAACCTTCATATATATAATGCATTAAAGAATTTACATGTCACTTCAACTCTTAGAAGTTTCAACTAAGTGTTTTACCATGAGATGTAATATGATTTTTAATTATATATAAAAAAAGATGACTTCTACTAAAAAATAGAAATCATCTCTCTTAAGTCTATAAAATTCTACACTTCAAAAATCCAACCTTCTGGTGCTTTAACATCACCTATTTGAATCCCATATAGTGTATCATATAATTTCTTAGTTATTGGACCTACTTCAGTTTCGCTATAGAATACATGAAGTTTATCTTTATATTCTATACCACCTATTGGAGTTATAACTGCTGCTGTACCACAAGCGCCAGCTTCCTTAAACTCGTCTAGGTTTTCAACAAAAACATCTCTTTCTTCTGTTTCTAATCCTAGATATTCTTTTGCTACATGTAGTAATGAATACTTAGTTATACTTGGAAGTATTGAAGGTGATATAGGAGTTACAAATTTATTATCCTTTGTAATTCCAAAGAAGTTAGCTGAACCAACCTCTTCTATTTTTGTATGAGTTGCAGGATCTAAATATACACAATCTGCATATCCTTTCTTCGCAGCTATCTCATGAGGCATTAAACTTGAAGCGTAATTCCCTCCAACTTTTTCTCCTCCAGTTCCATAAGGAGCTGCTCTATCATAATCTGCAATCATAAAATTTACTGGAGTCATTCCTCCTTTAAAATATGGACCAACTGGTAAACAGAAAATACAGAATAAGTATTCTGGAGCTGGTTTAACACCTACATTATCTCCTACACCAATTACAAAAGGTCTTATATATAAAGTTGCTCCAGTCCCATAAGGTGGAACATAAGCTTCATTTGCCTTTACAACTTGCTTTACAGCATCAATAAACTTTTCTACTGGTACTTCAGGCATAAGTAATCTTCTACAACTTCTATTCATTCTTTTTGCATTTTCATCAGCTCTAAAAAGTTGAATTTTACCGTCTTTAGTTTTGTATGCTTTTAGCCCTTCAAAGCATTGTTGTCCATAGTGTAGTGCAGTAGAAGCTTCACTAATTTTTAGCATATTATCTTCCACTAAGTTTCCTTCATCCCATTTTCCGTTTTTCCAAGTAGAAATATAACGGAAGTCAGTTTTCATGTAAGCGAACCCCAAGTTCTGCCAATCAATATTTACTTCTTTCAAAATAAATTACCCCCTGTCTTATAGTTTAAATAATATTGAAGCCTAGTGAGTACATTTAAATTCATTTATTAAATGCATTCAGCAAACTTAACTTACTTACCATTCTACAACAAAAATCTAAATATTTATACTTATAGAAGTAACTTTTTGAAATTTTTTTCCTATGCAGACAGGTTTTATAGGGTTTTTTATAGAAAACTTAACTCATTCTTGTTTGAAAATGTCGGCCTCTGGACATTTTCAGGCATGAATGAGTTATTAGTTGAACTTAAAACCATATATGTATATTTTTGTTTTAATATTTAACTAACTAAATCATTAAAACTATCTTTTTTAAAGTTCCTATTTGAATATAGGTTCTTTCTATAAATCTCCTTACCATCCTTTTTACTTTTTATCCTAACAAAGCCAATATAGTCACCTTTTGAAATATTTTCTTTTGGCTTTATAAAATAAATTTCAGAATCAATTCCTTCCTTTGGTACTTCCATTGAAACCTCAGGCAAATTTAATAATCCAGAGGTTATTAGTTTTTCACTTGGTATACTTATTTTAAATAAATCTTTGCATTCGCTATAATTAGCTTTCACATATTGATAAATTTCATTAGTTTCGTTCCATCTATTTGGACAGTTTAGTACTACGATAATTATATCTCTGTCTTCATATCTCACTGAAGAAACTAAGCATTTCCCTGCTCCACCAGTATAACCAGTCTTTACACCATTTGCTTCAGGTATAAGTAATAAAATCTTATTTATATTAACGTAATCTCTAGTAAAGTTATATTTATCTTTCTTAATTTCTTTAGTTCCAACAATTTCTCTAAATACCTCATTTTCCATAGCCTTTCTTGTAGCTAATGCTAAGTCATATGCTGTAGAATAATGATTTTCAGTATCTAATCCATGCGGAGAATTAAATGAACTATTAATTAGCCCAATATTTCTACTACATTCATTCATATAAATATAGAAGTTATCTAAGGTTCCTCCAATATGCTCTGCTATAGCAATTGCTGCATCATTTCCTGATCTATACATAAGCCCATAAAGCAATTCTCTAAGTGTAATTTGTTCTCCTGCTCTATATCCAACAGTTGAGCCTTTAATATTAGCAGCACTTTTACTTATCACTACCTTTTCATCAAGCTTTCCTCTATTTATTGCTACTAGGGAAGTTATGATTTTAGTTGTACTAGCCATAGGTACTATACTTTGTGCATTTTTTTCATATAATACAGCCCCACTTTTACCATCAATAGCTACTGCTGCTCTTGCATCTATTCTCATTACTTTTTCTTTTATAGTAGGTTTAACTTTTGCAAATACGTTTTGCTGTATAACTAATATAAATATTAATATAAATGAACCTATTTTATACTTCATATAATCACCCCATTTATATTTTGCATATAAAACAAATTTTAATTCATTCGTTATATGTATAATTATGGAACAATTGGTTAAAATAATTATTAAATCCTAGGTGGTGAATTATATGTTTTATGCCCTTTTTACTTTATTTCTAATTATAATATTATTTCCTATTCCAATTAAATTTAGAGTTGAAATTGATGAATTTAAGATTAAAGTCTTTCTATATAAAAAACTAATTTTGGATAAGGATATTTTTTCATTAATAAAAAAAGAAAAACCAAAAGCAAATGAAAAGAAGAAAGAAACAAGAAAATATAAACTAGATTATATAAATATAGTTAATTCGTTAAAAAAATCGACCTATAAACCTATATTAAAATATAGACTCCAAATAGATTATGATTTATCAGATGCTTATCCAACTGCAATATTAAATGGATTAATTACACCACTAGCATATGTAATTCATGGTCAATTAATTAGGTTTTTAAACGTTACAAATTACAAAATTAAAATAACACCTAAATTTAATAATAGTTTCTATTTATATTTTTCATTAAAAGGAATAATTTATGTAAATTTAGTTAAAATAACTATTATTGGTTTTAAAATTTTGAAAAATATTAAAAAGGAGGTGTCCCCTTTAAGGGAAGCATATGGACAATAGTCATCCAATTGAAAACTTAATGAGATGTACCATGGAAAATCTAATTCAAATGATAGATGTTAATACAGTAATAGGTGATACAGTTCAAACTAACGATGGTAGCTTCATAATACCTATATCAAAAGTAAGCTTTGGTTTTGCTTCTGGTGGAAGTGAATTTGGTGCTGAAAAAACTAATAAAGCTACAAACTCAGATTTTCCATTTGGTGGAGGTTCAGGTGCTGGAGTATCTGTTAAACCTGTAGCATTTTTGGTCTTAAGAGATAATTCTATTAGACTCTTACCTGTAGATGTAAATAATACTTATGATAGAATCGTAGATACAATTCCTCAAATTATTGAAATTATAAAAGAAAGTATGAACAAACAACCAAAAAGCAATTGTTATTCAAGTGAAACTCCTAAAAATGAATAAAATAAGAGCATCATAAATTAATTTTTATGATGCTCTTATATATGGTTTTTTATAGGAAACTTAACATATTCTTGTACGAGTTCATGCATGAATATATTATTAGTTGAACTTAAAACCCTATATTTACTCCATAGTTTCAAATTCTTCTTTAATTTCTTCTTCTTCCTCATCTGCTGCTACAAAAAGATCTATAGATGGCATTTCCTTTAAATCTTGTAGTCCAAAAGCTCTTAAAAATTCTTCAGTTGTTCCATATAAAATCGGTCTTCCTGGAACATCTAATCTTCCTACTTCTTTTATTAAGTTTCTCTCCTGAAGCTTTTGAAGTGCCGAATCACTCTTTACACCTCTTATATCATCAATATCGATTCTTGTGATTGGTTGCTTATATGCAATTATAGCTAAACTTTCTAAAGAAGCTTGAGATAAAGATTGCCTGATATTTTTCTTTAATAATTTTTGTATGTAATCACTATATTGAGGCTTAGTTACAAATTGATACGCATTTTGGATAGATATTAGTTTAATGCCTCTTACTTCATCTTCAAATTCCTTCTCCATTTCCTTAAGTAGAAGTTCACATTCATCTAAGCTGCATTCAATTATATTTGCAATATCTCTCGCTGGTAATGGCTCTCCAGCAGTGAATAATAATGCCTCAATAATAGACTTTAAAGTTTCTTTTTTGGAAACCTGCTTAAATTCAAACTGATTTATGTCAATACTACTCATTATCTATTCTCCTTTTAATAAGAATTTCACCAAAACTGCCTGTCTGGTATACATTTACAACCTTTTCCTTAATCAACTCAAGTAGTGCTAGAAATATAACTACTGTTTCCATTTTACATTCACTTGAACTTATTAGCTCATCAAAGGAATATGTTTTCCCTTCTAGTATGTAATTTCTTAAATCTGTCATTTTATCTTCCATTCTATATCTATCAAGTTGAACGGTTTTACTCATATTTGAGTCTGAAACATCATTTTTTCTATTTCTTACTCTTTCCATTAGTTCATTATATATTTTATATAAGCTTAGCATCGTAACATTTTTAAGAAGATCTTCATTTGATACGTCTGACTTTTCTTCAGGAATAATCTCAGGTTTCTTCGAAAAAACTATCCCTGTATATAAGCTTTTTTCCCGTAAGTACTCAGCTGCTGCTTTAAACTTTCTATATTGAACAAGCTTTTCAACTAAAGATAATTTAGGATCTTGATCGTCTTCATTTTCATCCTTTGCTTTAGGAAGAAGCATTTTTGATTTTATCTCTATCAAGGTAGCAGCAATAACTATGAATTCCGAAGTTATTTCTAAGTCCATCTCCTTCATACTTTGCAAATGCTCTAAGTATTGATTAGTTATTTCAAAAATCTTTATATTATATATGTCCATCTTATTTTTCCTAATAAGATGAAGCAATAAATCAAAAGGACCCTCAAAGTCCGCAATTTTTACTTTTAAAGCTTCCATTAAATATCTCTCCTAAATTATTTATGACCAATTTATATAATACCATCTCATTAGTTATTTAACAATTATGAATGTAATTTAATGGCACTAAACATAAATCTTTTACTCACTTATAATTTCTTTAATTCTTTCTACTGTTTCACTTACAGTAAGATTACTTGTATCAATCTTAATTGTATCCATATCATTATATAGTTTAAGACGGTCTAAGCTTCTATTTATGCAGTCTTCATCTCTTAAGTTATTTTCTACATCCTTCCCTATCCTCTTTCTTAAACCTTCTTCTGAACACATAAGTGTAATTTTATAAACTTCATATTCTATATTATCGAGACTTTTTAAAATACTTTCAAATATTTCCTCTAAGTGAATTACCCAATTAAAAACTATATACTCTATGGAAGAATTATTTAGAAAACTATTAAGTAAATAGTTTATATTTTTCTGTACCATTTCGATATTTTCCTCATTAGCTACAAATGGATTCATCATCCAACACCAATCACCATCAAGCCATACTGAATTTTCAAGACTTTTATACAATTCTCTACAGGTAGTAGTTTTGCCTATACCCATTGCACCGTTTATTATTATTAATTTTTTCATATATCTTACCCTCCATAATCAATTACCCAAAATTAATTATATCATATTATCTATATTCCTTGAGTAACTCTTGTTAATTAGTTAAAATGGATTGTATAGGTTTTTTGATAGGAAACTTAACTTATACTTACATAAATAAGTTAATAGTTGAACTTAAAACCCTATGTATAAGTTTCAAAAGGAGACATAAAAATGAGTGATATTGTTCTTGAAAGAGATATGTATATCCCTGTCAGAGATTTTTTTATAAGTAAAGGATATGAAGTAAGAAGTGAAGTTAATAATTGTGATGTTTGCGCCATGAAGGGTGATGAGCTCATTATAATAGAGCTAAAGAAAAATTTAAGCGTTGATCTTTTAGTTCAAGGCGCAAAGAGGCAAAAGACAGCTGATCTTGTATATATAGCTATTCCAAAGCCTAAAAAACGTACAAGCTTCTCTAAATGGAGAGATATCTGTCATTTAATTAAAAGATTAGAACTTGGTTTAATATTAGTTTCAAGCAGAAAAACCATTGAAATAGCTATTCATCCCGAAGCTTTTGATAGAGATAAAAGTATTAGACAAAATAAAAGAAAACGTGATAAGCTTATAAAAGAATTCAATGGCAGACATTTAGATATGAATGTAGGAGGAAGCACTGGAGAAAAACTTATGACTTCCTATAAAGAAGATGCTTTATATATTGCCTGCTGTTTACATATGTTTGGTCCGCTGTCTGCAGCTAAGTTAAAAAAACTTGGTGCTGATGCTAAAAAAACCTACTCCATAGTTTATAATAATCACTATGGATGGTTTGAAAAGATTGAAAAGGGAGTATATTCTCTTACAGATGAAGGGGTTAAGGCCCTAACTACATATAAAGAAATTATAGAAATATTAAAAACTAATATTCAAAATTTCAATGGATAGAATTTTATAATGCTATCCATTTACTTTAATTAGATTTATTTCATTATTAAAAAGGGGGATTATGATGAAATTAATAACGTTATTTTCTGATAAAAAGTTTTTTAAAGAAACTATTAAATTAGCATTACCTATAGCTACCCAAAACTTTATATTATCCTCACTAAATCTTTTCGATAATATAATAATCGGTGGATTAGGTGAAGTTGCTATTGCTAGTGTTGGCCTTGCAAATCAATTCTTTTTCTTATTAAATTTAGTTTTATTTGGAGTAGTAAGCGGTGCTTCTATATTTACAGCTCAATATTGGGGTAAGAAAGATACAACCAACATAAAAAGAGTTCTTGGGTTATGTCTAATTACTGCAATAATTGCATCCGCTATCTTTACACTTTTCGCACTCATTATGCCAAATACAATTTTAAGCATTTTCTCAAATGACCCAGAAGTTATAAATATGGGTGGAAATTATCTTAGAATAATTTCATTAAGTTATATATTTACTGCTATTTCCTTTGCCTATTCTGTTACTTTAAGAAGTATTGGTCATGTAAAAGCTCCAATGATCGTAAGTGTAATTGCTCTTGGCATAAACACCGTGTTAAATTTCGCCTTAGTATATGGTGTTGGAAGCTATAAAGGAATGGGCGTTTATGGATCAGCCATTGCTACACTAATAGCAAGATTACTTGAATTTGCCATGATGCTATTTATAGTATATAAACTTAAAACACCAGTAGCTGCTTCCATAAAAGAACTATCTGATTTATCTCTTGAGTTTATTAAAAAGTTCTTTAAAATTACTATACCTGTTATATTAAATGAAAGCCTATGGGCATTAGGCGTAACTGTTTACTCTGTAATATATGCTCATATGGGAACTTCAGTAATAGCAGCAACTAATATAGTAAGTACAATTGATAGACTTGCAATGGTAATTTTCTTTGGCTTTGGAAATGCAGCTGCAATTATGATTGGTAATAAAATCGGGGAAAAAGATGAAAAGAGTGCATTTTTATATGCTAATAGATTTATTATAATAAATCCTCTTCTAGGTATATTAATGGGTGTCTTAATATATATAGGTGCACCTTCAATACTTTTTGCTTATAATGTATCTGCCGAAGTTCATAATTATTCAAATTCCATGTTACATGTTTTAGGAATCTTTTTATGCTTTAAGGTATTTAATTATACAAATGTTGTTGGAATCTTAAGAAGTGGTGGAGATACAAAGTATTGTCTCTTCTTAGACATAGGTGGTATGTGGTTAGTAGGAGTTCCTTTAGTCGCCTTAACTGGACTATACTTTCACCTTCCTATAGAAAAAGTTTATATATTTGTATTCATGGAGGAGATTGCTAAATTTATAGTAGGACTTCCTAGAATTGCTTCTAAGAAATGGATAAATAATCTTGTTGTTCATTAATTAAATAAAAGCAGGTACTTCAAATTTGTTTTGAAATACCTGCTTTTAAATATTATTAAATTTAATCTTCCATTTTATCTTAATTGTTAAAACTCCATCGTATAAAATAGCTTCCACTTCATGTCCTAACTGTTCTAATAAAGCTTTAGTAATACATAAACCTAATCCTGAATTTTTTTCACTCCTAGCTAAATCTGCTGTAAAAAATCTATCAAATATATGAGTGACATTTTCCTCATTTAAATTCGGAGCATCATTTTTAAATTCTGTTATAATATAGTTATTTTCTTGTCTTAGGTTTATATCTACTCTATTCTTTCCATGCTCTAAAACATTATTAATTAGGTTAGAAAATATCCTTATTACTGCTTTCTCATCAGAAATAATTCTAGGAACATTTTCTTCAATATTAACATTTGGTTCGATGTTTTTATTAATAAAATCCTCATAAAATAATGCCAGAGTTTCACATAGCATATCTCCTAGGCTAACTGACTTTAAATCAAATTTATACTCTTTACCCTCAATTCTAGATAAATCATAAAAACTTGTAATTAGGCTTTGAAGAGTTCCTGTTCTTCTTTCTACTATCTCTAAATACCGGTCCTTTTCTTCTTTAGATATATTACCATCTTTTATTAATTGTATATATCCCATTATAGAAGTTAAAGGAGTTCTTAAATCATGTGATAAGTTAGCTATACTTTCTCTAAGCTTTTCTTCATCACTTTTAATTTTCACATTTATCTTTTGTTGAATTTCATATAGATTATTTATATTTACAACAAGGTTTTCAACGTCCTTATCTAAGCCTGTCATTCTAACATTAGAGTATTCACCTTTACTTTTACTAACTTGCTTTGTGATATACCTAATATCATACTTTAGCCTAAAAATATAAGAGAGCAAAATGATTACAAATATTATCAATATAGCTGTTATCCAAATCATTTTACCCTCTCCTTTCAAAATTATCTTATCTAATATCTTGCTTTTTAAATATCATTATACCACTTAATGTAGCAATTAATATAGTGATTATAGCTACTATTATTGCCTTAGTGAAATCTCCACTAGTAGCATGGGTAGATGTTATTACTGCCCAGTTATATGCTGGTGTTATTTCATAAAGTCTATCAAACCAATTATATTTCCCATAGAAATTTGATATTATAGTTGGAACTACTGTAAATAAAACTATACCAATCCCTATTGTTGTTCCATTACTCTTTGCCAAAGTTGCTATTAGCATTATTAATGAAGATACAGAGGTTCCTACTATTAAGGCTGCAATAAATGTCTTTAAGACTTCTATTATTCCTACACCGCTTCCCCATCCATACATAATTCCTGCTCCTATGGATGCAATGCTAACCATTATTCCAAGTAGCACTCCAACTGCTATAGCTATTGCAATAAGCTTTGATAGATAATAATGTTCTCTCTTTTTACCATAAGCTAATATATTCTTTATGGTTCCAGACGAATATTCTCCTGCAACTACCGCCCCAATTAATATAGACATTATTACTTCTATTGCTCCTACTCCGTAAGATGCATAATATATCTCCCCTCCCTTTGGATGAAAAATATCCTTAGCTGCTATATGAAATCCTGTTCCACCACCAGGCTGAACTATGGATGCATCGTCATTATTTGTACTTTGTAGCTGATTCATTAATTGCTCTTGTTGTGCTTCTGGCATCCCCTTTAAACTACTTTTAATGAAATCTTCTGAAGATAAAAGTTTGGAAATTCCAAGTAACATAACTGCTAGGAGTATCATGATAACGCATAAAACCTTAATTACTCTTGTTTTGTAAACTTTATATATTTCTGCCTTTATTAGTCTAGTCATTCCTAACACCCCCTATAGTATTAATAAAATATTCTTCTAGGTTTTGGCCTTTTAGTCCAATTTTATCTACTATAATGCCATTTACTGATAGGAGTGTATTTATCTTACCTACAAAGTCTAAATGACTATATACCTTAACAAGGTTATTTGGATATACCATATAATCTGTGATATCAAATTCTTTTTCAAGTAAAACAACACTCTTCTTAGGATCACTTACTTGAATTTCAATATATTGCTTACACTTTTCTCTTAAGTCTTTAGCTGAAATTTCTTCTATTAAATTTCCCTTATCAATTATTCCATAATGAGTTGCTAGCTCGGAAAGCTCACTTAGTATATGACTAGATATTAAAATAGTTACATCCTTTTCTTTATTTACTTTCTTTAATAATTCACGAATTTCTACAATACTAACTGGATCTAAACCATTTATTGGCTCATCAAGAATAAGAAACTTTGGATTTCCAAGTAGGGCATTTGCAATTCCAAGCCTCTGCTTCATTCCTAATGAAAAATTCTTGAACTTTTTCTTTCCAGCATCCTTCAATCCAACATGCTCTAATACTTCATCAATTGATTCTTTCCCTGCAATATTTCTAACTAATCTTGATACTTCGAGGTTTTCTCTTGCAGTCATATTAGGATAAAAGGCTGGGCTTTCAACTAAACTTCCTGTAATCTTTCTTGCTTCTTCTATATTATTATCTGAGGCTTCTGGTAAAAGCTCCACTTCTCCACTTGTTTTATGAATAAGTCCAGTAATTAATCTAATTAAAGTGGTCTTTCCTGCACCATTTTGTCCAATAAATCCATATATTTGTCCTTTTTCAATAGTCATATTAACATTATTTAATGCATATTGATCTCCATATCTCTTTGTGAGATTATGGGTCTTTAAAACTACTTCATTCATAAACTTACTCCTCCTTTTCTTTAGTTATATTATTAAATACATTTTATAATATAAGCTTAATTAAATATTAAGAAAGTATTAAGTGTTATTCTTGAAGCTTAAAGCCTATTCCCCAAACAGTTTGAATATATTTTGTTTCACTGTCTTCATGAGCTAATTTAGAACGTAAATTGCTCATATGTACATTTACAGCATTATCATCACCATATAATTCATCATCCCATAAAGCTTTAAATAAATTTGCCCTAGTAAATACCTTTTTAGGATTACTCATTAAAAGTTCTAATATTTTATATTCCATAACCGTTAAAACTATAGTTTTATCTTTTACAAGTACTTGCTTTGCTTCAGTATCTAAAACGATATTTTTATAAGTTAATTTGCTATTTGAGATCTTCGGCATTGAGAATTCTTTATATCTTCTTAATTGTGCCTCAACCCTTGCTAAAACTTCATGAATATCAAAAGGCTTAACTATAAAATCGTCTGCACCTAGTTTTAAAACATTAATCTTGTCCTCTTGTGCTGTTTTTGCAGAGATTGCAATTATTGGCATTATTTTAAGCTTTCTTGTTTCAGATATAAGTTCCTCACCACTTATTCCAGGCAGCATTAAATCAAGCAGCATAATATCATAATCATACTGTTCTATACACATTTTCCCTTCTGTGCCTGAGTATGCACTTCTTACTAAATAACCTTCTCTAGTTAATATATTTGTAAGTAAACTATTAATATCACTATCATCTTCAACTATTAATACATTTGCAATTGGATTCATATCTTTAAAAATCCCTCCCAATTAAACTTATAAAAGTACTAATTAAATTGTATCATGAAATTCCATAAATTGAAAAAAGCTTAAACCATATTTTTTAGTTTAAGCTTAATATTACTTTATAATTCTTTATTTTTGCATATAGAACAGGAAACTATATATGATAAAACCCCTACTAATACTACAATCAAACCTCCAAGAATAGGTAGGATATATGGTTTTTCTTGTGAAATAGATATTGTTTTATTAATTAAGTCAACCATAGCTGCATTTTTGCCACTTAAAAATGTTGGTAGTAGAAAGACTATAAATGCAGGAACCATATATATTATCATTGATAACATTTTACCTTTCTCTAAGCCAAATTTATAATAAATAGGATATTGAATTAAACATATAATTGAAGCAGCAACCCCTGAAATGCATACAATTGATAACTCTAAATTACTTAATAAATTATTAGAATAGAAATACCAAATTACCCCTCCATTTATTCCCCATATAATTATTATTAAACTAGATAAATATAAAAATCTTCCTAGCACCATATGGGATATCTTTGAGGGTAACATATAATACATTTTAGTACATTCCTCATTTACTTCTGCTGAAAATGGCACTGTTCCAACTATTACCAAAAAGAAAAACATATAACCAATTCCTAATATAGGATTCTCTTTCATAAAGAAAATTAGAAATATCGCAGGTAATAATAAAAAATATCTAAAAATACCTTTCATCATTCTAAAATCAAGTTTTAAAAAGCTTAAAGATTTCATTATCTTTTCCCCCTAACACCTTTTATATGAAATACTACAATATCATCCACTCTTGGCTTTTCAATTAAAAACCCATCCTTAAAATACTTAGCATCACTTGAATGAATTAATCCCTCAAAGCCAATATTTGATTTCTTACAACCAATTAGCTTCTTTTCTCTTTCATCAGTTAAGTCTTCACTTCCACCCTTAACTATTAAATAGCTCTCCACTACATTATCTTTTGAGTCATAAAAAATAGTTTTTCCTTTATCTATAAAATATAAATAGTCTGCTATCTTTTCTAAGTCGCTCATTATATGTGTTGAGAACATAACACTTCTTTCCCCATCAGATATATAATCCTGTAAGATTTCAAGAATTTCACTTCTTATAACCGGATCAAGTCCACTAGTAGGTTCATCAAGCACTAAAAGTTTAGTGTCTCTTGACAAAACTGTAGCAAACATTAATTTAAGCTTCATACCTTTTGAAAATTTTCTAAGGGCTGTCTTCCTTGGCAGTTCCCACAAATTAACGTAAGATATAAACTTCTCTTCATTAAAGGTTGGATAAAAATCTTTTAAACTACCTAAAATATCATTTATATTGAAGCACTCTGGATAATAACATTCATCCGCTATATAACCTATCATTTCTTTATAGGCTTCCTCATTATCAATATAACTTTTCCCCATAACAGTTATTTGTCCGCTGTCTCTTTTTAACTGTTCCATAATAAGCTTAATAGTTGTTGTTTTACCTGCTCCATTTTGGCCAATATATCCTAAAATATATCCTTTAGGTAATTCTAAATTGATATTTTCAAGTTTAAAGTTTCCAAAGTTCTTACTTAAATTTCTTATTTCAAGTGCATTCACCTTTCTCACTCCTCCATCAAATTTTCTAATATTTCTATAAGTTCTTTATTAGATATGTTTGCAATCTTGGCATCATCAATAGCTGATAAAAAGGACTCTTCTATTCGTCTTAAGTACTGTTCTTTTACCATCTCATTATCCTTAGGTAAAACTACACTACCTTTACCTTGTATTGTCGCTATAAAGCCTTCAGCTTCTAAGTCTGAATAAGCTCTTGTAGTTGTAATAACACTTATGCCTAATTCTTTTGCTAATTGTCTTATTGAGGGTAAAAATTCATTTTCAGGAATATTTCCTGATAAAATCTGCTCTTTTATCTGAACTTTTATCTGCTCATATATAGGTAAATCAGATTTATTTGAAATTAATATTTTCAATAATTCTACCTCCTTTGTTAGTACTGTATATATTATAATATATACAGTATATACACTATTGTCAATATATTCTATAAATTTAATAAAAATAAACACCTACTTAAATTAAGCGGTGTTCATAAATAAAATAAATATCCTTAGTATGTCTAATTTAATATTACTCTAATACAAATTTTACTTCCAATACTTTAAAGTCGTATCTTTATACCTTTAGGATAAATATGTAATATTATACTTTTATATGGTATCATATTTACATAATGTGGTATAAAAATGAGAATTAAAATGGGGTAAGAAGTATGGATTTATCAAATAAAGATAAAGGTTGGTCTATTGCTGAAGGCTTTCTAATTGTCTTTCTTATAACAATATCTATTGAATTTTTTTGTTTAATATTTACACTCTTAATCAATAGTATAATTTTTTTATCAGGTTTGGATGACTCTCCTATATTAATCAATTATATTATGCTATTAGGAAGGGGACTTGCTTTATTTATAATACTAAGGTATTTTTTTAAGAAAAGTAACTTAAAATGTATCTTTAAACAGAGATTTAAAAAGAAAATAAGTTTATGGCAATTGTTTTTTGGAGTACTTTTATTGATTGGCTACATACTAACCTATAGTACTAGTATTGATCTATTATTATCAAATGTACAATTTAGTCAAACATTTATTGATGGATCAAACAATTTGCTTGCAAACCCAACATATGCGCTCATATCTTCGGTATTATTTGCACCTATTTATGAAGAAATAATATATAGAGGAATGCTTTTGGAGAAATTATCTGTTAAATACAATATATATACAAGCATTGTTGTATCTGCATTAGTCTTTGCTATTTCTCACCTTAATTTTCAACAAGGAATGACTACTTTCTTCTTAGGACTTATTTTAGGATTTATTTACATTAAAACAAGATCGTTATTGATGAGTATATCAATACATTTAATTAATAACCTATACTTTATTTTGTCTATATTTATTCCAGATATACCAAGTACTATCAGTGGGACTTTTAACATTTATAAATTAGTTGTGGGGCTATCCTTATTACTACTTGGGCTTCTATTTTTTAATAAGACAAAAAAATCAAAGTATCTTATTTCTTTTTAGCTATATAACTAATATTTCAATATACGTAAGGAGCTTTTATATGAATATACTTATAAAGTTTATTATATTTTTCATATTCTCATATTTATGGTATAAAAAAAAGAATATACAACTATTACTTATATCATTATTTTTCTTCATAGAAATTTGTAGATTAGCATTTTTAGAAAAACTTATAAATAAAGGATTTATTAATATTTTAAATATAATACAGTTATCTATACTCATAGTTGTTTTTATACTTTATGTAAGACGAGCTATTACAGCAATTAAAAATAAGAATTAGTCCTTAAAGTATAGAGGCGTTTATTATGAAAAAGTTGATTAACCTATTACCACTAATGGTAATATTAATTCTAACCTATATGAATTTATCTAAACCAATTAAAGGCATAGCTATTATAATAACTATGTTGTTCTATATTTATAGCATTAGAAATAATACAAAAAGTAATTGAGTAAATCAAAAATGCAAGAAAACTAATTGATTGTCTCGAAAAGTAAAAAAGCCCTGCAATTGCAGAGCTTTTACTATTATATTTACTTAAATAATTAGTTTTATAATCATAATCAATAGAGTAAGTGAATTCCAATATAAATGATTCAATATTGCACCTAATATTGACTTTGTATAAATGTATGAGACTCCAAATGAAAAGCCTAAAATTACATATACAACAAAATATAATATGGATCCAAAACTAAAACTATATTCCTTAACATGTCCAAAACTAAAAATAATTGCGATAATAAAAAGAGCTAAATATTTGTTTTCAAATTTTATCAAATTTAAGATTGCTCCACGGAAAACCAATTCTTCAACTACTGGGGCATACACAATTGCTCCAAATATAGTTAATAAAATATTCTTCTCTTCATATTTATTCATTATATTTAAAGAAATGTTTATACCTAGTGATGAAACAATAATAAATATCACCCCTATTATAGTACCTGCAACTAATAATATCGAAAAAACTTCTTTAAAATATGATTTCTTAAACTTATAAAAACCATCTTTTATTAACGGAAACATCCCCCATACAGATATGCTAATAATAATGCAATATAAAATAAACTGTATCAAAGGACTTACCACTGTTGCTTCTGCATTCTGAAATTTATTAGTTAGAAATAAACCAAACTTTTTATAAAATCCAAAGACCCCTATCAAATAGTTGACAATTACTATCCAAGCTTTTAAATACGATAAATTATAACCTTCCAAATACCTAATCTCCATTTTCTCACAATAAATATCTACTTTTATAGCGTAATTTCTAGAGTGCTATCACATCTATTATCTTTGTTACTACCAATATAACATTTACTATTAGTAATACTACAAGGATTATTTGATTAGTCTTCTTTTTCATCACTATTTCATTACTTTTATTCTTTCTATAGTTGTTGTACATATATAAAAATATACACCCTTCTATAAATAAACAAATCCATTGTATACTGTCAATTAATATTCCTAACATTAAAACTATTTCCTTTCAATCAATTTCTACTTTGTTTCTTACCAATAAAAATGTAAAGAAGCATAGCAATTGTTATAGGGTTTAAAATCCCACTAACCACTTGAGTCACAATATTGAAATAACCTAACAAAGATTTGCAACTTATAATAATAGACAATAAAATTATAATCAATATTATTGAGATTAACTTTTTATAACTAAAAATCATCATTCTTTTATAGTTAATTAATAATATATATGTTGTAATTATAGTAATTACCATTCCAATTATCGAATTTATAATCATCATTAATCTCCTTTTTAATCATAAAATTGTCAAATACAAATTTTTAAATTACTAGTTGGGGAAATAAAAGTAATAACATTGGTTTCTCAACTGAAAAATTATACTTTAATGATAAGATTACTAAAATAAATAGAGTTAATAATACTAAAGCCTGCATTATAACGCAGCTTACAAGTTTAATATCTTTTTTCATAATTACCTCTTTAAAAACATATTTTAAAAGAACATTGAGCTTAATAACCATTCTTCACCAGATATCCTAATTTTAGACTATGATTTTTTTATTCTTAACCTTATGAGTAGTACCACAATTAGTGCAATTGAAAGAACACTCATCATCGGAACTAATTTGCTCGTGTCAATTTTATCCTTGATATTATCATTTGTAATAACTATCATTCCAATGAATAGGCCTAGAGAAATTATCACAAAAATAATTTTACACATGTTTTTTGCCCAAATATTTTTGTATCTCAAAACTCAATCCCCCATTTTGCACTGTCCTGGATTTGTTAAACTTAATTCAGCTGGAGTGTAATACTCCAACTGAAAAGTTCACCCTTACCATAGTTGATAACCCATACTTATTTTGATAATTTAATTCTGTAAAACAAACTTAACATATACTTGTACTTTTATGTTGATTTTGCAGTGAACGTAGGAAAAATTGCACTAAGCGTTACGTTTTTAATATAAAAGAATAAAAAAATAGATGCCCTAAAGCACCTATCTCTTTCTCTAAAACTTAAATGTCCCTACAACCTCTGTTGTTAATTAATTTATTCACTTCTCCTAAATCTATTTGTACCTGGTTTCATTAAGTACTCTTCATATTTAAATTTTGCATCGGTCAAATTGTCCGGTGCAGATGATATTAAAATTACGTTAACATATTTTCCATTTCTTCACAGTCAACATATACAAAGCTAGTTGGTAATTGTAATTAAAGAATCTAATGCAACCACTTAAAAGGAGTTTAATGAAGTTCACTCGAACTTCCACAGGATAGATGTGCGTGGCATGCTACAGAATATAGGTGATAATTTCTCTAAAACTTCATTTAATTAAAAAAGAGACAAAGCCTATACTTACGCATAAACTTGTCTCTGGAAATTTTTTAGATCTATGAGTCTCTTTAGAAAGAGCTATATCACTATCTTTTTTAGTTGCTTCAGAGAAACGAAATTTCTCTCTTGATATATACAAATTTATTATAAATATTTATTGTACTACAATCATTATTGCTATAATTATAAATTTCTACTATCTTACTTCATTTTTTTTATTGTCAATAAAATATATAAAAATAGATATAGCATTAAAAATAAATATTGGTATTAATAAATAAAAATACGTATTATCCTTTCTGTATGCCCCTAAAAATATAATAATACAACAAGCTATTATTGCAACAACTGATTGAGCAATAAAAAGTATAAGCTTAGCTTTTCTTTCATTATTCATTTTTGAAAACTCCTTTGTAGGTTAATTGAATTTACCAACCAGCTATATTTTTTGCAACTGCATATGTCCCTGTCCAAGTTGTTCCTAAAAGTCCAACTTTAGTAGCTGTCAACACTTTAGCACCAATCTGTCTAGCAACTATCTGTATAGTTAATCCCATTAATTTCGCTGCTAACCATATTAGTCCCCTTAATATCTGTACCTAAAATATCTCTAAGTTTTGTTATAGTGATTTCTTTTTTATAATACATACTAATTGTTGCAAGACAAGCTGCTGCGCAGTCTGTCATATCATGTTGTTTGACCAAATATTTTTTATATCCCAAAACTAAATCTCCCTCTTATAACATAGTCTTTAATCTTTACTTACCTCACAAATGCAATTCTATATAGATACTTTACAATATTATTAAATATTTGTGTCTAATTTGTAACAAGTGATAGAAAATTTGTAATAAACGTTAAATTTTACCATTAATCCATTTATATTTTGTTAATATTTTTCCTAGTTAAACAATTAATCCTTAATTTATGTATAATAAATTAATTTATTTAAACCTCTAACATAATTTAATTGGATAATTGAATTAATTTGGACGTGAAAATATAAAAAAAGTCATTTTAAAAGTTAATCAATACCTTTAAAATGACTCAAAACATCTAAACATCAATCTCTATATGTACAATAGCCTCTCTTGTATTAAACTTACCTATTAACATTTTTCAACAGAACTTTCAGGACGAATGAAAATAACTTAAATAATTAATTTTATAATTTATTTCTAAAGTGCTATTACATCTATTATCTTCGTTACTACCAATATAACATTTACTATTAGTAATACTACCATTATTATTTGACCACTCTTCTTTTTCATCACTATTTCATCATTTTTATTTTTATTCTTTCTATAATTGTAATACATATATAAAAATAAGCATCCTTCTATAAATAGACAAATCCATTGTATACTATCAATTATTCCTAGCATTAAACTATTTCCTTTCAACTTCTCTATTCTCATTAATATATTTCAGGTACTTTATTTCGGAACTATTCCATGAAAATTTACCAATTATTATACCACCTATAATACCAAATAAAGTATCTATAATGATATTTGGGATATTAAACATGATCTTACCTTCCATTAGTCTTCCTATTCCAATAAACATATTAATCAAGATTACAAAATACAGCATCCACAATAAAGTATACTTATTTTTCCCTAATTTACGAACCTTTGACCATGATTTAAAATTCTTATCTATCAGCATTTTCCCCTCCAAATACAACTGCTTATATTACAATAATTAACAATTGTCTATTTGTTTTATTATACAGTATTAAAATATACAATTACAATATTTTGTATATCTTTTAATATAGCCTGATTTTAAGTAATATAAAAAAGTCATCTTAAAAGTATCTCAATACCTTTAAAATGACCTTAACCATCTAAATATCAGGTTCTACATGTACTATAGCCTCACTTATATTAAATTTATCTATTAACATTTTCTCAATTTCTACTGTTATACTATGCCCTTCTACAACAGTTAATTTTGAATCAACAGTAACAATTACATCTAAAAGAATTACATTCCCGTGAGCTCGCCCTCTTACACTTTTAATACTTTTAACCCCATTAACAGTGCTTATACTTTTAGATATATTATCTAATTCTTCTTTTTCAAATCCATCAGATAGATTATGAGAGGCTTCTCTAAAAATTTCCCAACCAGTCTTTATTATAAGTATTCCAACAACTACTGCGGCTAGTGGATCTATCCATGGAAAACCAAATTGAGAGGCGAAAATACCAACTGAAGTTCCTACACTTACCCATGCATCTGATAGATTATCTTTGGCCGCTGCCATTAGTCCAGCACTATTTATCTTAACTGCAATTTTCTTATTATATTTATAAACAAAATAAATAGCTATTGCACAAATAATTGCTGTAATAGCAGCAACTATATCTGGTTTTTCTCCTTTAAAGTATATAATTGACTTAGCAGCAGTATAAAGAACATTTAGCCCGACTACTATCATAATAAGGGATGCCACTAAAGAAGCTATAGTTTCAGCTCTAAAATGTCCGTAAGCATGATTTTCATCTGCTGGTTTTCTTGATATTCTAAGTCCAATTAAAACAGCTAATGATGCTATTATATCTGTTGTATTATTGAGTCCATCAGCCATTAGTGCTTCAGATTTTGAAAGATATCCAACAACTAATTTGAATATTGCAAGAGCTATATATGCTAAAATACTAACACGTGCACCTTTTTCTGCTATCTTTAAGTTTTCATATTTATCATCCATAATTTTTGCTCCCTGATATTATAAATTATTCTACAAACTATAGTATTTATTTTTCACTTAAATAATATCCAAGGCTAACTTTAGTTTATTTTCTTTTGTTATTTCTAGGATACCAGCCTTTATTAACTCTATTCTCTTGTTCGAATAATTCCATTATACCCCAAAAAAGAGCAAATCCCAATATTCCTAGTAGAACTGAGGCTATTACTTCTTTAATGCTTATTGACCCAACTAAGCATATAATCCCGGCTATTAAAAATAATGGCCAAATTCTCTTTCCAAAATAAAATTCAGATTTTACAACTATTGGATGTAAAAAACCAATTATAAAAAATGCCCCAATGCCAATTATTATTCCATAATAATTCATAATTTCACTCCTTGAAAATTTATATGTTATTTAAAATACTGAAATATAGCTTCAATATTGGCTTTTACACTATATTGTCCTGCTTCAATTGGTGCTGAGGCACTTGCTTTATAGACAGCATTCATAGGGGCTATTCTATTAACAGCTTGTTCTGTTATTTTAATAGGTATAGCATCCAACCTTACATTTAAGCTTCCCGACATAACCATGGCCTTATCTTGAGCATCCTTAATTGCTAATTTTAATGCACTTAAATATACTTTGTTTTCATCAGCTACAAGAAAACCAATATTTCCTATGTTATTTGCTCCATTAGCAACTGCTGTATCTATTACCTCTCCAATTTTATCTATATCTCTTACAAGAACCCTTAAGTTATTTCTTACCTCATAACCTCTAAACACTTGTTTCCCATCCACATAATCATTTCTAATATTTATATTATAATCTTGAGTTTGTATATCCTTTAAATCTACACCTAGCTGTCTAATGCTTTCTATAACACTATTTGTTATCTTTGTATTCTCTTCTTGAGCTAACTTTATATCCATATTCTCTGTTATTACACCAATAACTACTTCTGCCATATCCGGTCTTACATATACTTCGCCTTCACCAATCAAATAGAACCTATTACTAACATCTTCTTCTCTAATAATTCCATCATATAAATCGTTAAATGCATATCTAATATCATCTTGGAACATAATTTTTTTCCCTTCAAAATAATTACTATTTTATATTATGAAACTAATACTAAATGGTACATTAAATAAATTTAAAATCCAGGTTCAAAAATTCAATTTTGAACCTGGATCTTATTTAAATATTTCATCTAATATGTTCTCTTAATTCTTGAAGTTCATCTTCAGTTATGTTTCTCCACTTACCTATATCTATGCCATCAATCTTTATGCTAATAATTCTTATTCTTTCTAATCTTATAACTGTATAACCAAAGGTTTTTGCCATTTTTCGTATCTGTTTATTCAATCCTTCTGTCAAAATAATTCTAAAAGTATTGTCATCTATCTTATTTACTTTGCATGGCTTTGTAATTTTTTCGCCTAGTTTAACACCTTCAGACATCCCATTAATAAAATTATTATCTATTGTTTTATCAACTGTAACAATATATTCTTTTTCATGGCTATTCTCTGAGTTTAATATTTTATCTGCTAGCTCTCCATCATTTGTCATAATAATTAATCCTTCTGATTCCTTATCCAGTCTTCCAACAGGAAAAATATATTCAGGATAATTAATATAATCAATTATATTATTTTTAACATCTTTTGCAGCAGTACAAGTTATTCCTACTGGTTTATTCAAAACTATATATACTTTATCTTTTCTTTTAATAGGTACCCCATCTAAAAGTATTGTATCTGTTTCCTCCACCCATTGCCCTGGCATCGCAAGTTCACCATTTATAATTACTCTTTTATCATTAATAAACCTATTGGTTTCAACTCTAGAACAATATCCATAATTACTTAATAATTTATTTATCCTCATTAGTAGCTAGTAATCCCCTTTTCAAATTAACTTTATATAATAAATTTATCACTTAAATTAACATTTGTACAATTTACATTTTTTCATGCTTAACACTTATTATTTATGTAATCACAAATAATCACTTGCTGAATATACTATACTGAGGTGATAATATGTCTAATTTACAATTTGATCTTAATGTAGAACAAGTAGAAACTCCCTCAACTGTTGTTCCTAATCCAGAACTTGTAGCAAAAACAAATAGATTTTATCAAGTACCAGTATTTTTAAGCCATCCAACAAGTACTACTTTAAATAATCTTCAAATAAGATTCCTTCTTAGATTAATGGAGGAGCTAAAAAAAGTACTACTTTTCCCAAGAACTCTTCCAAACACAGAACAATATCCTGAATCAACTATGATAAGCATAAGAAGAGTTGTTAACTCTAGTTTTGGGATGATAACCTTAAATCTTGCTAGAATAAAGGTAAGAGTTATCGATACCAATGGTGCAACTGTTTATGCTAATGAAATAGGCCGAGAATACTGGACAGGCTCCGCTTTCTCATTTATTGAACCTGCAATGGCCTTCCAACGTGGTCTACCTCAATTATTTATTACTGAAAGTACAGAAGCTAGTCAAGATGTATTTGAGACTGGTGGAGTTGCTCCTTTCAGAGTATTAATTTGGGATTCTTCAAAAGGAATTGACTTTTTCTTTAGTAGTGTTGAATGGAAAGAGGCTCTACAAAACTGGTCTGCAGAAGTTAGAAGTGGTTACTTCTTACAAACACAACCAACTTATGATTATGTTTCTGAAAAATAATAATTAAATTTAAAGGACGAAAACTAAATGTTTTCGCCCTTTTTTAAACTGATATATTATTTTTTCATTCCAGTATAAATTAAAATTGCATCTCTTAAGAACTCAGCTGCTCCTTTAGTTATCTTATCATAGTATGCTGTAAATCTTTCATCATCAACATACATTTGAGCTATACCTGCATGAGCTTCTTTGCTATATGAATCCCAATAAAAACTTAACCATTTACGATGTAAATCAGCAGTTTTTTGAGCTAATTCTCCAGCAGGATCTCCAGTTTTAATAGCTTCCTCAAGAGTTTCTAAAACTTCATTAGTTAGCTTAGTTATTTCGTCATACTCCTCCTGGGTCATATTCTTCAATTTTTGGTTAGACTTATTTATTGTATCATCACCATATTTTTCACGAATTTCTTTTCCATATTTCTTTTCATTTTCATTTATCAAATTTTGTTTAAATCCTTCAAATTTCTCTTTATCAGACATTATAGTTCCTCCTTCAGTTTGAGCAATAGTTTTATTAACATTTTCAATTAACAAATCTAATTGTGCTCTTTTTTCAAGAAGCTTTTCACGGTGTTCCTTCAGTGCTTTTGCTCCATCAAAGTAAGGTGAAGTCATAATATCTCTTATATTTTCTAAGCTTACTCCAAGTTCTCTGTAAAAAAGAATTTGTTGTAGCCTATCTACTTCAGCTAAACCGTATATTCTATATCCTGATGAGTTTATTCTTGCCGGCTTAAGAATACCTATCTCATCATAATACCTTAATGTTCTGGTACTTACTCCTGCTAATTTTCCAAGTTTCTGCACTGTGTATTCCATGTTTACGCCTCCTTACAAACTTAATATACACCTTGCCGTAACGTTAATGTCAATAACAATTTAAATTTTTTTATGTGATTTTTTATTAGGCTTAATAGGTAATAATTGAATAAAATGTGACTTGAATCATATTAATTTATTCATTTCCATAATAAACTAGTAAACAATCTACTAAATAATGTTTTAACAAATTAGGGGGAGTATACCATGTTTAACTACTTAATATTATTTATATCAATTGCTCTAATTATATATATGTATGTACAATACGTTTTACTTAATTATGAACTTAAAAATTCAAAGAAATTAATGAATTTAATTTTATCTCATATTGGCGATGGGGTTATTATTTCAGATAATAATGGAAACACCATTTCAACTAATTCCATAGTTAATAGTATTACAAATATAGATGAAAAGAATTTAAGAAGTCTTTCTTCCGACTCAATTTTAAAGACTATATCTAAAATTATATATCAAAATTCCCAAGATGAAAATTCTAAAGATAGCACAAACTTAATTTGTGAAGATGATTGTATTAATAAGTCAGTATTAGTTACTAAGAAAAGGAATGGAGAAATTTATAACAAGGTCACAATATTACATAATCTTTTCGAATGCACAACTGCTCATCAAATAATACATAAAATGGCTCACTACGACTCATTAACTGGTCTAGCAAACAGAAGCTATATAAATGAACTCTTAAATTTAGAATTAGAAACTTCTAAGGAAAATAATACTCAAACTGGAATTGTATTTATAGACCTAGATAATTTCAAAATTATTAATGATACTTTAGGCCATGATATTGGAGATCTTGTTTTAAAAGAAGTTAGTTCAAAAATTCAAAAACATCTAGGTAATGAAGCCCATACAGGAAGATTAGGCGGAGATGAATTTCTAATAATCTTACCTGATATAAAAAGTCCAAATGATTCACTCTATAAAATCAATAAACTCTTGGATGACCTAAATGGCTCTCTACCCATAGATAATAAAGAACTTTTTATAACTGCAAGCGCCGGAATATCCATATGCCCTTTGCATAGTACTGATGCAAAAACTTTATTAAAAAATGCCGATATTGCTATGTATAATGCCAAAAACAAAGGGAAAAACCAATGTCTTATATTTAATGAAGAAATGAGTATAGAAAGATCTACAAAGCTTGAAATTATTGAGGATTTAAAAAATGCAATTGAAAATAATGAATTTAAACTTTTTTATCAACCAAAAGTTGACATAATGACTAACAAAATGATTGGAGTGGAAGCACTAATACGGTGGTTTCACCCCAAAAAAGGAATCATACCACCTTCTAAGTTTATACCTATCGCTGAAGAAACCGGATTAATTCTTCCAATCGGAGAATGGGTTCTATTAGAAGGTTGTAGACAAAACAAAATATGGCAACAATTAAACTATTCCCCTATAGGAATGTCAATAAATTTATCTACCCATCAATTTGAGCACCCTAGTATTATTAATACAATAAAAGATATATTAAACAAAACTCAGTTAGATCCTAAGTGGCTAGAACTTGAAATTACTGAAAGTATAGCAGTTAAGTCTTTTGAGTATGCATCAAGAAAGTTATCTAAGCTAAAAGAAATAGGAGTTTCAGTAGCAATGGATGACTTTGGAACAGGGTATTCCTCCTTTAGCTACTTAAAACATCTACCAATTGATACTCTAAAAATAGATAAAACTTTTCTTGATGATATTGCTAATGATACAAATGAGGAGTTGATTACTGCTTCAATGATAAATTTAGGGAAAAGGTTAAATCTCACAGTTGTGGCAGAAGGTGTTGAGAACAATGAACAACTCTCTTTTTTAAAAACAAATAAATGTAATATTGCTCAAGGATATCTATTTAGTAAGCCTATTCCCTCCTCTGAAATTGAAAAACTATTTTAAGATTTTTATTTAAACTATACAAACTAATATATGAGGTGATTTCTATGAAAGATCGTATTATTATAATTGGCAGTGGTACAGCTGCTCTTTCAGCAATAAAAGCCATTAGAGAAATAGATTCTGATAGCGAAATTTTAGTACTAGGAAAAGAAAACTTTTATCCTTATTATAGAATTAAAATTTCTAAAGGTCTTTTAGATGGATTAAGTGAAGACAAGCTTTTACTTAACAAGAAGGATTGGTATGATTCTAATAACGTTAAAATTCATTTAGGCCATAAAGTGATATCAATTGAACCTGATAAAAAGGCTATAACTTTGGAAAATGGTAAGACTGTGGTTTATGATAAATTGCTGATTGCTACAGGTGCAACTAATAATATTCCCCCTATTAAAGGAATAAATAAAACTGGAGCATTTACACTTAGAGATTTAGACAATGCTTTTGATGTATTAAATTACCTTAATGAGTGTAACACTATCCTATTAATTGGTGGAGGAATTCAAAATCTAGAAGTTGCTAATATATTATCAAGAGAAGGTAAAAAAGTTATAATCGCAGAATTTGCTTCTAGATTAATGCCTAAATTACTTGATATCTATTCATCTAATTACTTAAAAGAAGTAATGGAGACTCAAGGGGTTAAAATTTTATTAAATACGCAAATTGAAGAAATTACAGGAGATGAAAAAGTTCAAGGATTTAAAACTAAATCTGGAATTGAGTCAGCTTGTGATATGGTAATTTATTCTACAGGAATTAAGCCAAATACCGAAATAATTAACAATACATCCATTAATATTAATAATGGTATCATCGTTAATGAGCGAATGGAAACAAATATATCAGATATTTTTGCAGCTGGCGATGTATCCGAATTTAATAGTAGAATTTATGGATTATGGAATGTTTCAGGTGAACAAGGTAAAGTTGCTGGTGCAAATATTTGTGGCCAGGCTAATATTTTTATCCCTCCAATACAATTTTCTTTAATTAATGCCTTTGGTTTATCTATATACTCAATTGGTGATATTGAAGAATCTATTGAAACAAATTTATTTACTCAAATAGATAGCGAAAATAAAAAATATTATAAGGTTTTGGTTAGAGATAACAAGATTATTGGTGCAATTATTTTAGGTGACCAAAAAAGAGCCATGATTATGAAAAAACTCATAGAAAATAAAACAGAAGTTAATTATAATGAATCTTCATTTACCTCTATTAATGACTTTATAGAAATAATTAAGGATATAAAATAAGTTAACACATACCTGTTGCATATTTTTACTAGCCAATGCAGATACTACCTTCATAAATATATGACTGGAGGATATAATTATGAAGGAATTGAAAAAAGGAGTATATTGGGTAGGGGCTACCGATTGGAAAGTACGTCATTTTCACGGATATGAATTGTCAACCCACCGTGGAAGCACATATAATTCATATTTAATTAAAGATGAAAAAACTGTTCTCATTGATACAGTATGGGAACCCTTAACTGATAGATTTCTTGAAAATTTAAGAGAGGTAACAGATATATCAAAAATTGATTATGTAGTAATGAATCATTTTGAACCCGATCACTCTGGTGCCTTACCAGCTATAATGGAATACATACCTAATGCAACTATAATAGTTTCAAAAGGAGGAGTAGAGACTTCTAAAAGACATTACCATAAAGACTGGAACCTTAAAGTTGTAAAAACAGGCGATAGGATAAGCATTGGCAAAAATGAACTTGTTTTTATCGAAGCTACTATGCTCCACTGGCCTGACAGCATGTTTACATATCTTACAGGTGAAAATATATTATTTTCTAATGATGCCTTTGGACAACACTTTGCTTCCTCAAGCATTTTTAATGATGAGGTAGACGAATTTGAAGTAAATCAAGAGGCCCTCAAGTATTATGCAAATATTCTAACTCCATTTAGTAGATTTGTAACCAAGAAAATTGATCAAATTAAAGGATTAGGATTACCAGTGGACATGATTGCACCAAGTCATGGTATCATCTGGAGGAAAGATCCTATGATGATAGTTGATAAATATTATGAATGGGCAAAAGGTAATTCAGAAAAAAGTGTGGTAATTGTTTATAACTCAATGTGGGGTGCTACATATAAGATGGCAGCATTTATTGCTAAAGGATTAGAAGCTTCCGGTGTAAGTTATAAAATACTCAACGCAGCCACTGCAGATAGAAATGATATCATAGCTGAAATATTTAAATCCAAAGGAATTTTACTTGGTTCTTCTACTGTAAATAATGGGCTTCTCACATCTCTTTTGCCAGTTATTGAAGATTTAATTGGTCTAAAGTTTATTAATAAGGTAGGAGCTTCTTTTGGAAGTTATGGCTGGAGTGGTGAATCTCCAAAGATTCTCTCTGATTATTTATCTAAAGCAAATATAAAAGTACTACAAGATGAGTTGAAAATTAAATACATGCCTGATGATAAAGAACTTGAAGATTGTATTGCTTTTGGAAAAAACTTTGCTGATAAACTTCTTCAAGAATTTCAATAATATAATATTTACACCTACACTAAAATAGGAATCCTTAAAGCCTTTAAGAATTCCTATTTTAATATTTATTATAAATTATTGTCTTATGTCTCCTAATTTATCTTTATTAATCCTAAAAATTAGAATCTCTAGAACAATTCCAACTACTATTCCTACTCCATAGGCTATTAAATCCATCCAAGAAAATACATAACCTAATATCAACCCACCTAAAGTAGTTTGCCTAACCTTATCAATCCAATCTGCATGATATAATTGACTAAATTCTATTATAAAACAGAAAGAGGTTGCTATTAATATTGCAGTTTTCAGCTTTATTTTAATAAAAATAAAGCCCACAATAAAAAAGATCATAAGAGCCCATAAAATATCTCCCAAGTATAAACTTTTAAATCTTCTTGTCATTAGTCCTAAAACTATTACTAGAATTATAATAATGCCATATATAATTCTGTTACGCTTGTAAATAATATATCACCTCTACTTCTGCAATCATTACTTTTTATAGCTTAATTTTAAAATCATTTAGCTCAGTTATATAGATGTTTCCAATCTCATCTAAGTTGCTTTGCAACTCATTCTTTTCATTAAAAAGATTGAACTGTTGAACTTCTGTTATAGAATCAAGAGCTATTATATACCCTGTTTCATTAGAAACATCTTCTTTTATATTTTGCCCACTCTTAAAGCTAATATCTATGTTACTAATTTGGACTGGAATTTTTATATCTTGCTTTGGATCCCATTTAGAATTATTAAAAGTTCCAAATAATATAGTACTTTTATCAAGTATACACTTATTAATACTAAAACAATTACTAATAGGCGTTTCTCCGCTAGTCCATCTAGTGATACTAAATTTATCATCAATAATAAATAAATTCGTAGACCTATGTCCATCACCTGAATATTTTTCTGCTAATACTAGATAATTATTTTTATAAGTCTTTGTATTATAAATTATTAATTCTCCATTATTTTTAGCATCTGATTTCAAATAAAAGTTTGATACAGCCTCTTTTATTAATTCCTCTTTACTTTTAAAATCTGTATTTACTTTTATAGTATTCAATTTCTTTGCTCCACAACCTACTAATGCTATCCAAATTAGTACTGGCAGTATTATTAATATAAACTTTTTCAATTTAACTACCCCCTAATTATTGTTTCATTAGTATCTATAGGCCACTTAATTATTGTGTTTATTTTAAACTTAAATATGAAAATTCTCTTAAACAAGTGCTAACTGCTTCTTGCGTATCAGTAAAGCTTATCTCGAGGTTATTTAGCTTTTTATTTGATATTCTTAAATCTCTGTTACTATCTTTATATCTATCTGTATCTTTTATTAAGATATCTTCTACACTATTACTTAATCCTATTTGTTCTATAATAATCTTCCCTATATCGTAAGTACTAAAGTTATTTTCACTACCTGCATTATATATTCCACCTGGGGCATCAATTATTTTATGAAAGTTTTGTATTAAATCATAAACGTAAGTAATACCTCTATACTCATTTGCTGGCAAACTTATGCTTTCATTTTTAATTGTAGCTTTTATGATATTCCAAATTATATTTGAATTAACCTTCTTATTTCTCTCTGGCAAACTAAAAAGCCATGTTAATCTTAAAATTACTGCATCATCTACTATTTTCTCTATATGATTTTCTGCCTCAATCTTATACTTTCCATAAACAGTATTTGGGAATGCTATGCATTCTTCCCTATAGGGCCCACTTTGAATATTTCCATTATATACTTGATCAGAACTTAGATATATTAGTTTTGCTTTTGATACATCGCAACCTTTAGCTACATTTATTGAACCTTCTACATTCACTTTATAAGATAGTTCTGGGTTTCTTTCACAAAATCCCGTATCTGATATAGCAGCTGCATGTACAACATAATCAGGATTTATATATTTTATTTGTTCTATGCTCTCTTCATTTGTTATATCTAAATTCTTCTTATTTAAAGCAACTATATCAAACTCATTTTTATAATATTCAATAAATCTTGAAGCAAAAAATCCCTCTGCTCCTGTAACTAATATCTTTTTCATTTAAGTCATTCCTCTCAATAGTTATTTTTCTACTTACTTGCACTTTCCAATGCATTTTCTATAGACTTTAGTATTACTTTACTGCTAACAGTTGCACCTGATACTGTGTCTATCTTAACCTTTTGATCTTCTACCACCTTGTCCACTAAAACTTCTGCTGGCTTTCCTCTATCATATTTATGTTTTACAAGATCAATTTTAGTTATTTTATGACTCTTTACTGTAACCTTTACTTCAGCTGCTACCCATAAGGTTTCTGTACTTCCTTCATAAGTACCATCTGGAACTTTTGTAAGATCTACCTCAGAAATTATTATATCATTAACTTGCTTTTGATATGTTTTTAAATCCATATATGACTTAATACCTTTTACCCCAAAGTAGATTCCTATTATTGCTGCAATTCCTATTATTGAAACAATTATTTTTCTTTTACTCATTCTAACACTCCTCCTACCAATAATTCTACGTATATCTTTATTATAATATAGATTATGAATTTTCTACCAAATAAACTATGTTAAATTTAACTACCAAGTCTTTATCTTTTTTGCAAATTCCTCTATATGTCTATTATCCGTTCCACAGCATCCACCAATAATTTTTATCTTATGTTTATTATTAAGCTTTTCTATACTTAATGTTAAATCTATTGGTGAATCTGATTTTATAGTAGTTAGGTTATCCAGCTCTTCAGGTTCAAGAGGAGATGCATTTGCTTGAATACCTAAGAAACGTTCTTTAACTAGGTTTGTCCTATTTGTATCTTCTAGCAAGGCCTCTCTTAGTATATTAGGGTGTACACAGTTAACCATATATCCAAGTGGATTTCTATCTGTTGCTAAATCAATAGCACTCATAGCATGATTGATTGTTGTTCCATCTAATAATGCCCCATTCCTTCTTATCATAAAGCTAATAATATAGGGTATATTCGTGCTTTCCATTGCTTTTGCCATCCCTGTAGCTTCAGAAACTTCTGGCATTATACCTGCAAACAAATAATCAACTTTTGATGACTCAAACTCTTTTGCTTGCCAAAGATGAAATCTATAACCCTCTTCCTCTGATAGTGCTTCTTCATAATTGTATGCATCACCTTTGCACCCCATTAGTCCCCCTATAAATATTTTATTTTTATGTGTAGGATACTTTTCTCTAATATCTTTGAGAAAATCAACATTATCATTTATAATATTTTTATCATAGTAAGATGAATTTGATATTCTCTCTTTATTAGCTCTTCTGGTGGGTGTCATAAGCATAATTGGTAAATCATATTTCTCTGAGGTCTCTATATACTCCATATATATATTTCTAAGAACAGTGGCTTTTTTATCATTATAAATTAACCCTGCATGCATGATTTCTTCATCTAATTTAATATTGTATTCTTTCTTTAATCTCTCAACTATAGCCCCTTCTGTAAGAATATATTTGTATTTATAAAAAGATGAAAGAAATGTATTATGGTTACTTATTTCATTATTCATATTTTTCGCCCCCTAAAATATATATAAATATAGCTTATGTTAATTCATATGTAAATATATTACTATAATACTATATTATGAAAATCATTAACAGTAAAAAAGTCTAGCATAAAAGCTAGACTTTAACATTTATTTTTTATACATTAGTTCATAGTATTCTTTGAGCATTCTCTCTACAGAAAAATATTCCTTAGTACTATTAATGCTGGCCACCATCATATTAACCCACTTTTCTCTATTATCATAATAAGTAGGAATAACTTTTTCAAGCAACACCTTATATAAAGCATCTTTGTCATGCTTATCTAATTCCTCAAAATCCTCACTCTCAAAGCCATCTCCAAACTGCCAACCATTAACACCATCTTCACAGGCTTCTGGCCACCATCCATCCAATATTGAACAATTAATTACTCCATTCATAGCTGCCTTCATACCAGAAGTTCCGCTTGCTTCTAATGGTCTCCTTGGATTATTAAGCCATATATCAGAACCCCTAGTTAGCATTTTACCAATAGTCATGTCGTAATTTTCTAGAAATACAACTGAATTGGGATAAAGCTTTGACATTTTAACTATATTCTCTACTATTTCTTTACCTGTATCATCTAATGGATGTGCTTTACCTGAGAAGACAATTTGTATCTTCCTTGATTTTAATAATGGCTCAATTATTTCTTTATCAGAAAAAATCAAATTACTTCTTTTATATGGTGCTGCTCTCCTTGAAAATCCAATTAGTAACTTATCCTTATCTAATTTAACTCCATTTCTTTCATATACAAATTCTATTAATGCTTCTTTATTAAGCATATGCGCATTCCATATATTATTTTTGCTATCTTCATCTATGTTAAATTCTTTAGCTTCTTTAAGCATTCTATCGTCAACCCAAGTTTTTAAATGAATAGCATTTGTTATCCCGATTATTTCTGATTTTCCTTTTACCATCGCCCACATATTATTTGCAGTGTCTTTATGAAGCTGAGCTACTCCATTAGATATTTTTGATAGTCTTAATCCTCCTACTGTCATATTAAAAGGTGAACCGCCAATCTCTATTAATTGCTCTATAGTTAATCCACAGTTGGCACCCATATACATCAATCTATCTATATAATGAGATTCATTTCCTTGAATTATAGGTGTATGTGTAGTAAATACTATCTCTTCTTTTGTCTTTTTTAGTGCCTCCTTAAAAGTTAGTCCACCATCCATTTTCTCTCTTATTAATTCAAATCCAGCAAAAAGTGCATGTCCCTCATTAAAATGATATATATCTGTTTCTATTCCTAAAGCCCTTAAGGCTTTAACTCCACCTATTCCTAGTACCATCTCTTGTGCTATTCTTTCCTCACCAAACCAGCCATATAGTTGTCCTGTTATCCACGCATCTTCATTCTCTGGTAAATCAGTATCTAATAAATATATAGGTGCATTATCATATTTATCAACTAACCACACCTTACATACAACATGTCTTTGGCGTATTTTCACAGTAACTTTAACTCCAGTATCCTTCAAAAAATCATACTTATAATTATGATAAGCATCATAAGGTTTATTATCGGCTCCTATAACCTGATCCGAATACCCTTGTTTCCAATTGATTCCTATCCCAACAATAGGGTAATTATATTCTTTTGCTCCTTTTAAATAATCTCCAGCAAGAATACCTAATCCCCCTGCATAGGTTCTCATTTCAGTATCTAGAGCATATTCCATACAAAAATATGCAACACTAGGCAATTTCTTCATAAAATAACCACCTCTCAAAGCTATGAAATAATATTATATTGTTATGAATAAGCTTACCCCTTTACAATTGTTTCTACAGCCATATTATAACATGTTATTTTATAAGCTAAATCAATTTTTTACCTTTATATACTAATTTTGTAAGTTCCCACAAAATTAAGTGTATCGCGTTGTAATTAACGCATAAAAAAATAGACCTACGAATAGGTCTACTAAAATTAACTAAAGATATTTCGCCTCTAAGCTCTTTAAAATATCTATATATAGTTTACTAACTTCATCTTCTATAGCTTTATTTTCAAAATCTTCGCATTCCTTATTTATTTGTTCCAATGACTCTTTTGATAATTTCCTTTGTGCAAAAGTATATACTGTGTTATCTTCCTTTTCAATATGTCTTGTTAGTAAGTGAGTATAGGATATTGCATTAGCAATTACATCTAGTTTGCTCTCCTCATCACCAGCTTTAACCCTATCTAAAGCAAGCTCTAGTTCCCTCATATGTAGCCTTCCTAAGTCATGTTCAACTAGCATACCTTGATTAACTAATTTATCAGCTACTCCTCCAATTTCACTTACCATTCTATTGAAAAGAATCTTTTCCTCTTTACCATGATGATGATTATCAGCGTAATTTCTTACAAAATCAATTATCTTAGAAAAGTCGTCATATGATATGTCCTCACCTTGTAGAATTCTAACACAAACCTTTCTAACTACAACAAGCATTCTTTTAATATATTTATGTTCATCTACCATTAAACTAATTGCATCCATAGTTAACCTCCTAAATATTTCTTATTTTTAAACCATAGAACCCTACCTTTTCCTTTGTTTCTGCTAGTTGTTTATCAACTATACTAGCTTCGTTTATATGGTCAATAATTGTGTCTGCTGTTACATTAAGTATCTCATCTACGTCACTTATCTCTGAGCTCATATTTTCGATGTGCTTCTTTTGAACTATTAATGTTTCCATTACTTCTTTAACTTCACTATCCACCTTTGTAACTGCAATTAGGCTTTCTTCAATTTTGTTTACAGCTTTTTCTGATGCCTTTACACCCATTTCTATCGCTTCATTTGATTTATTTGAGTTATCTAGCACTATTCTCGTTTCAGCTTCAATGCTCTCAATTAAGCTTGAAATATCTGTAATACTTGTTTTAGTCATTTCAGCTAACTTTCTTACTTCACCTGCAACAACTGCAAACCCTTTTCCTTGTTCTCCTGCTCTAGCTGCTTCTATTGCAGCATTTAATGCTAACAAATTCGTTTGTGTAGCTATACTTGTAATTAGGCCTACTACCTCATTTACTTTTCCAAACTTAACAACTAGCTCATTTATACTCTCCATGCTCTTTCTATTTTCAAATTCTAGAGATTTAATTATTTTAGCCATTTCTTCAATAGTTTGCTTACCTTCATTAGATTTATTCACTGTATCTTTAGTAAGCTTATCAAGATTTTTGCTTTCCAAATATAATTTATCAGTTGATTCATTAGTTGTAACTGTTAGATTAGATATTCTATTCATATGTACTTTAATATCACTTGCAAGTTCAGCAAGTCCATCATGTTGTTTATTTACTATATGATGTTGATCCACAGTCTTTGAAATTAGATTATTAACTGAATCTATAAATTCAATTGCATCGTCATTTATCTTTGTTTCACTTTTTATTGTATCTTGTTCTTTAGCTAGATATACTGGTTCAGTATTTCTCTTTTTAAAATTTAACATCCGTTGCCTCCAAATATCTAAATCTTATTTATATAAAGTAATTATAAATTCTTAAGGTCATGAATTAATATGATTCATATCACACTTTAGTTTAATAATAACAAATTTTTCTTATTTAATATGTAACCATAGTTACATAACCTTGACTAAATATTCTATATTTTTCTAATTATTATGCATAATCTCTATATAAAAATTGGAATACTATAGTAGATTTCTTAAATAAGAGGTGATTTCCTTGAAAGAAAAAATTGTTATAGTCGGTTGTGGTGCTGCTGCAGTCTCAGCTATTAAAGCAATACGCTCTATTGATTCTAATAATGAGATCCATGTATACAGTGATGAAGCTTATTTCCCATATTATCGTCCCAAAATATCTAAAAAGCTCTTAAATAACTTAAATGAAGATGAAATATTAATACAAAAAAAAGATTGGTATGAAAATAATAATGTAGAGCTTCATTTAAATTCAAAAGTAATAAAATTATCTCCGGAGAATGATGAAATCATTCTTAGTAATGAAAATACTGTTTCTTATTCAAAATTACTCTTGGCTACTGGTGCAGATAACATAATACCTAAAATTCGAGGAATACATAAATTAGGGGTGTTTACATTAAGAAACCTAAATAATGCATATAAAATCATCGATTTTATTAAAAAAAGTGATTCCATTTTATTAATTGGCGGTGGAATTCAAAACCTTGAAATGGCTACTGCTTTAAGTAATTTCGGGAAAAAAGTTACAATTCTTGAACTTGCCCCTAGACTAATGCCTAGGCAGCTTGACATATTTGCTTCAGAAAAACTTAAGAGAACTTTGGAGAACAATGGTGTTAATGTTATGCTTTCAACTGAAATAGATGAAATACTTGGAGAAGATAGAGTCAAAGGATATGTAACAAAATCAGGGATAAAGGCCTATTGTGATATGGTGATTTACTCAATTGGAATTTTACCTAATATAGACATTATTCAAAATACAAATATAAAAATAAATAAAGGCATTATAGTTAATGAGAAAATGCAAACTTCTTTTGACAATATATACGCTGCTGGCGATATTTGTGAATATAATAATAGGATTTACGGACTTTGGGATATTTCCACTAAACAAGGGAAGGTTGCAGGACTTAACATATGTAATGAACATACTGTATTTCAGCTCCCTATTCCAATAACTTCCCTAGATACATTTAATATGTCTTTATATTCAATTGGAGATGTAGAAGAAAAATCTAATAGTCTTATCTTAGTTGAGACTGATGCTAGCAAAAATAGATATTATAAAGTTCTTCTTCAAAATAATCATATTACTGGTGCTATAATTATTGGCGACCTTAAGACCTTTTTAACCATAAAAAAATTTATTGAAAATGATATAGAAGTTGAACTTAATAAATTTAATAATATTTCAGTTCATGAGCTTATTGATATAATTAAAAATAGAATAAATAGTAAAATACCTGCATTGTAAACATATGCAGGTATTTGTATTTTACAAATTAGGATCTATTGTATTTTTTCCTTCTTTATAGTGCATCAACTTATGTGTTGCTGGACCTTCCAAAATTTCACCATCATAAGAAAATCTTGATCCATGACATGGGCAATCCCATGAGTGCTCAGCATCATTCCATTTTAATTCGCATCCAACATGAGTACAAGTAATATTTACTATATGTATATCGCCTTCCATATCCTTATACGCCCCATATTTATTATTATCTAGTTCAACAATTTTTCCTTCACCACATTCAAGTTTTAATCCATCCTCACCTTGTTTTATCTTCCCTGCAATAAGTTCTTTGGCAACATCAAAGTTCTCAACAATTAGATTTTTATACGCTTTCATTGTAAAAGCTCTTGATGGATTATATACATCTTTCCAAGGATTCTTTTTATCAAGTACCATATCAGTTATTATTCTTGCTGCTGTAGTTCCATTAGTCATGCCCCATTTCCCAAACCCTGTTGCAACGTAAATATTTTCTTTTGTCATTGTAAGTCTTCCAACGTATGGTACATCATCAATTGTTATATAATCCTGAGTTGACCACTGGTAAGGGAAATCTTCTACAGAGAAGATAGACTTTGCAAACTCTTTTAAGTTGTCATAATGCTTATTAAAATCCTCTCCATGTGCTACTTTATGACTTTCTCCCCCAACTAAAATTAGTTGTTTTTCTTTATCCCTCTGCGCTCTTAAAGAACGTGTTGGTTTTTCTGCATTTATAAACATTGCATTGGGGAATTTCTCATTTATTCTCGTTCCTACTATATAAGACCTTTCAGGTCTGAGCCTTGCAAAATATAAACCTAATCCATCATAAAATGGGAAATGAGACGCTATTATAACCTTCGGAGCTGTAACCTTCTTACCATTTCTAGTTAATATTTTTATGGGATTACCTTCTTCAAGTTCACATGCCTCGGTATTTTCGAATATATAACTTCCATCTCCCGGTATCTTTTCTGCCATAGGCAACAAATATTTTCTAGGATGAAATTGTGCTTGATTTTCAAAAACTACAGCTGCTTTTATTTTATAATTAAATGGTAATTCTTCTGTGTATTTTGCTTTTATTCCAAGTCTTGATGCAGCTTCTACTTCTTTTTCTATTTTGTTAATATAGCTTTCATCATTTGTATACACATAAGATGGTGCTCTTTCAAAATCACAATCTATATTAAGTTCATTTTTAATACTTTCTACAAAATCAATAGAGGATTCATTGGCTTCTGCATATTGTCTTGCCTTTTCTACTCCCATGGAATTAATTATCTTATAATATATTAGATTATGCTGTGAAGTAACTTTTGCTGTAGTATGACCTGTAGTTCCTGTTCCAATTCTACTAGCCTCTATAACTGCCACCTTAAGCCCCTGTTTTTTAAGAATATAAGCAGAAGTAATACCCACTATTCCTCCACCTATAATGGCCACATCAACCCTAACATCTTCTTTTATTTCGTCATAGTTAGTTTTGTTCGTTGAATCAATCCAATAAGAATTTATTCCTTCAAGTAAACTCGAATCATTAATTGTGTTATTCATGATTTTCCTCCTTTCACTATTACGATGTTAGTATTTGAATCTCCTGCCAAATTATTCATATTATAATAGCAAATTAAATAAAAAAAGACTCACTTTAAAAAGTAAGTCTTTCAGTTATAAATCATAATTTTTCTTTTCTTCCAACAAATAAATCTACTATAAATACAATTGCAGCTGCTAGAAGTAACCAATGTATGAGTACTCCTCCAATTCTAAAGATAAAACCTAAAAGCCATACTGCAACAACAATAGCACCTAACCATCTTAATAGTGTCATTCTATTCACCCTTTCACTTATGTAAATTTTATGTAATTAATTTATTATACAAATTCAGGTTTTTTTGCTTCCGTAGAGTCAAAATATTTTCCAGGTTTTGATAAATCAAAATAAAGCTTAGAATCTTCAGTAACACCAAAATCTTTATTTGAACCTGTATCTTTTACCCTATTTAATGCTTCTCTAAACAAGGCGTTATGTGCCTCTTCACGATTCAATAGAAAATCTATAGTTTCTTTAACATATTTATCATTTATTTGTCTATATAAATATTCATAAACTACCTTTGCTCTTTGTTCTGATGCTATGTTAGAGAGTAAATCAGCTACTAAGTCTCCTGTAACTGATACATAGTTAGCTGTCCATGGAGCACCTGAAGAATTTATTAATACAGGAGATAAGCCTGATAATACATGTGATTGGATTTCCCCAACCTCTACTCCATTGTAGTTAACATCATGCCCATTTAATAAATTTATTGTTTCAGATACCATTTCCATATGACTTAATTCTTCTGCTCCTATATCTAAAAATAAATCTTTAATTGCTTGATCTTTCACTCTGAAGCTTTGTGAGATATATTGTAAAGCAGCTTTTAATTCCCCATTTGCACCACCTAATTGTTCCTGCATTAATACAGCATATTGAGGATTTGGTTTCTCTACTCTAACGTCTCTTAACAAGTTCTTCTCATGCTTAAACATCTATACACCTCCCAAATGTATTCTGTATTCCATATTAGTTTTTCTATTTTTCAATAATATATGCATATAAAAGAAAACAGCTAGCAGTACTACTAGCTGAATAAATGGGAGATATATATAAAATAAACTTTTTCTTTATTTTTGCCATAATATTCGACTTTATAGAAATCCTTTTAATTCATTAACATTTCTCTCTTCAAATTTTAATAATCTATTTGCAATATCAAGAATTTGTTTATCTTGATTTTGATAATCTTTTATTTTCTTAGTTATATCTATTATACCCATAGTACTACCTCTAATTAACATTTCTGCAATATGAGATGGAGTTTTGTTAACAAGAGTATTTATATTAATCATTATGTATGTAGATACCTTAGTTAATGTTCCAATCCCTTTTGACTCACGATTTAGCTCTTTAAGCTTCCTATCTGCTATATCAAATATTGTTTTATACTCATTTAATTGTGATTGCAGATTATTTTTAAATGCCTGATCATTTACCATAGGAATTAATTGTTTTATTGTACTTTCACCCATCTCAGCATTTTGATAAATATAGTTTAATAATTCATTATTTGCATCCAAATATATCACCTCCAATAATAATTTGCGTAAATTTCAAATTATTTATTCTTATATATCCATAAAAATCTTAAAACTAATTATGTATAAATTCACAGGCAATTATATTTTTACAAAATTATGGTACTATTAAATATATGAACTAGTACAAATTACAAAATTTTGTGAAGTTAACATGATATATATTAATAGGAGGTGTATGCTAAATGATAAAACCAAAACTTGTTTGTTTTGATTTAGATGATACTCTGATTAAAGAAATCCATTCTGTTATGTTACCATGTATTTTAAATGGTAAAGAAAAAGAACACTCTCTCATTCAACAACAGGAAGAGGAAGGAATTCTTGACTACATTTTAGCAGATTATCATAGAGCAAAATTACTATTAGGTCTTGAAGAATGTAAAATAGCTGAATCTTTTTTGAAAATAGCAAAGCCTTTAAAAAATATCAAATGTGTAGTTGAATCATTGAATAAGCAAGATATCAAAAGTATTGTTATTACTGTAGGTCCAAAGCAAGTTGCCAAAGTTGCTTCTAATATTTGGGGGTTTGACTATTATTATGGCAGTGATTATGAGGTAATTGAAGGGATATTTACTGGTAAAATCCTCAATTATATTTCGGCTGAACAAAAGATTTCATGTTTACAGGATTTTTGTAAAAATAATTGTATAAAACCTGAAGAGTGTATTGCTATTGGAGATGGTTCAACAGATATTCCAATGTTTGATTATTGTGGAAAATCCATAGCAATAAATAGTTCTTTAGACGTAAGAAAGCGAGCACAGTATTCAATCGATACTGAAGATTTAGCAGACATTCTTAAATATATATTATAAGCTAATTCAAAAAACGTATAATTTACACTACTTCTCAAATGCGAACTAAAGTCCAGCAAATAAACTTGCTGGACTTTTAAATTTATTGTGCTTTCCAAAGAGCTGGAACATTTGATGGTTCCCAGCCTATTAAAGAAGTATGCCCTTGTAAACAAATATAAGTTATTCCATTATAGGTTACTAAATCTCCAGCCTTATATACAGTATTTGGAACCCATGCTTGTACACCACCTGGATTTGTATTGCCTTCTTGCGTTTTAACTGAAATTGATGATGACCACGCACTTGCACCTGCAGAATTCACTGCTCTTACCATATAAGTATGAGTTGAAACTGCTGCTAAATTTTTATTTTGATATGGGCTGGTTACATTAGTAACTATATTACCATCTATGCTAATGTCATAGCTAGTTGCGTTCGAAACAAGATTCCAACTTACATTTATTTGCGATGAGCTAACTGAAGTTCCTGATAAGCCTGTTGGTACTGCTGGGATAGTAGCTACAGGTGGTGGGTTTACACCATCAAAATATGCTCTATAGTTATTTGTGAATTCATAATTATTTTTTGCATCCCAATTCACTGACCAAGACATTAGTCCTCTAAATCCAGGATATCCACTTGAATTAACAAGTTTATAGGATCCTCCATATGAAACACCCTTGATTATATAATCTAGTGCTTTTTTCATTTCAGTTGGGCTTATATATCCTCCACTTGGAGCTGCTGCAGCGCATGCTGGAAGACCAATCATAACTTGATCTTGTCTAAGTGCAGGAAATACATTACTTGAACTTCCTGCTATAGGAAATCCATGAAGTAACATCTCTGCCATGGCAACTTCATAATCAGCTGTCCCTTGAGTATAAGTTCTACCGTCAAGAGCTGCTCCACTACCTGCATTATAATGCTGAACATGAATGTAGGTAAGCTTGTCCCTAATTCCGTAAATAATTGGCAAATATGCTCCCCATATGTTCCCATAGGCAGTATATCCACCTTGAACATATGCAGTTTCAGGAGCCATACTAACAATAAAATTAGAACCATAATGATCACTAATTTCTCTAATTGCTGATATTAGATTTAATATCTGAGGAGTAGTTGGATTTTTAAAATCATTATCTCCTCCGTTTAATACGATACCAGATTCAAGATCAATATCAATACCATTAAACCCATACTTGTCAATAATTGAAATCATAGAGTTTACGAATTTTTGTTTAGAAGTACTGTCAGGTAAAATAACAACTCCATTTTGTCCTCCAATAGAAAGAACAACTTTTTTACCTAAGCTGTTTAGATAAGCAATGTCAGACTTGAAATCTGCATCTGACCCTGTAACTGGAGAAAATTGCATTGTGCATCTATCTCCTCCTGATTCTCCAAATGCTACATTAATAACATCCCATTTTGTAGATACCTTTCTAAGGTTTATTATCCCTGTACCATTATCAAAATTATGCCAGTAACCAACTAAGAGTCTAGTATTAAGAGAAGTGGCTGCAACAGTACTATAGCCAGGTATAATAGTAAATAGCAGTACTATCGCTAACATCATGGGGAATAGTAGTTTAAGACCTTTTTTCATTTTAATCAAACTCCTTTCATTTTATTTATGTAAATATTATAAGCTCCAAGTATTACTATCCCATTGAGTACAATGTACCATAATTATACATAAATTACAATATGTTGATATTATTTTTTTAAAGCTATTCAATTTTTCATTAAATTTATTCAATAAAATAAGACCCTAAGCCTTTATAAAAGCTTAGGATCTCCACTTTTAAACTCCACCCTTAAATAAGTTTTTAAAATTATATTTTAGATTATCAAAGAATCCACCTTTCTTAACATCCCTATCTGAATATATCTCAACTTCACCAACTTTGTCTTTTCCAAGATAATATTCACAAGTACCTATGGTTTCTCCTTTTGCATAAGCTTTCTTACTTTCATCTAATACAATTTTTTGTTCTAATTTCTCATTAACTCCTCTTGGTAGTACAACAATTAAGTCAGCTTTAGCTTTTGCAATAAAGAATTTGTCTCCTGCTTTATTTAATGGAACCTTTACTACATCTCCATCTTTATCAAGGACCTTCTTACCCTCAAATTTTGAAAAGCCAAAATTTAATAACATTGAAGCATCTCTATTTCTTATTTTAAAAGTAGGCGCTCCCATAATTACTGCAAGCATTCTTACTCCTTCTCGAGATGCAGTTGCTGATATACAATATTTTGCTTCTGCTGTATATCCAGTTTTTAATCCATCACAACCTTTAAAAAATCTTACTAGTTTATTATGATTAACTAGTTCAATTGGGCTCTTTCTTCCCTCTGATATTGTCTCCATATATATTCCAGAGTATTTTAAAATTGTTGGATGTTTTAATAATTCCATAGACATAATTGAAATATCGTTTGCAGTTGTTAAGTGACCATCTGCTGGTAATCCTGTACAATTTTTGAATGTTGTATCTTTCATACCTAGTTCTTTTGCTCTTTCATTCATTTTTCCCACAAATGCTTCCTCTGTACCAGCAAGATATTCAGCCATTGCTACTGCAGCATCGTTTCCTGATGCAATTGCAATTCCTTTTAAAATTTCTTCAACTGTTCTTACTTCGCCAGTGTCAAGTAGCATTGTGCTACCACCCATCTTCTTTGCATTTTCAGAAGCTGTAATTTTATCTGATAATTTCATCTTACCTGAATCAATAGCTTCCATAGCAAGTAGCATAGTCATTATTTTAGTTACTGACGCTGGTGCAAACTTTTCATGAGAATTTTTTTCAAAAATCACTTTACCTGTAGTTGGCTCGATAAGCATTGCACTTTTTGCTTCAACATTTATTCCTGACTCCGGCTCTGCTGCCATAGCTGGAATACTAATCATTGAAAAAATACTTGTTACTATTAATATTTTTGCTATTAGTTTATTATTGAACTTTATCATTTGCAATCCTCCCTTCAAAAAGTATTTTTACCAAAAAAAAAATAATAATACAAAAAATAAAAAGGCTATAAAAGCCTTTTTATTTTTAATATATAAAAATTATATTATTCTGTAATCACATCGTAAATTAATGTCTTTGAAACATTTTCACCTTGCTGAATTTCATAATTATTTAGTAAGTCTTCTCCAGCCTTATCACCCTTTATTTTATCATTTGAATAGATTTCAGCTAATATATCTCCACTCTTTACATAGTCACCTTTTTTCTTATGAAGTACTATTCCTACTGAAAGATCAATAGTTGCTTCTTTCGTAGCCCTACCAGCACCTAATTCCATAGCAATTAATCCAACTTTTTCTGCATGAATCTTATTTATATATCCTTCTTTTTTAGACACTACAGGAATTATGTATTTAGCATCAAGTAGCTTTTCTGGATTATCTATAAGTAGAGAATCTCCTCCTTGTGCTTCAACAAATTCTTTAAATTTATCTAAAGCCTTACCATTTTCAATATTTTTAACTAACAGCTCTTTTGCCTCTTCAACTGTATTAGCTTTTCCTGCAAGAACAACCATATAACTTCCTAAGGTTAAACATAACTCTTCTAAATCCTTTGGACCATTTCCTTTTAATGTATCTATAGCCTCTTTTACTTCAAGAGCATTACCTATACCATATCCAAGTGGCTCATCCATATCAGAAATAATTGCTACAGTTTTTCTGCCTACATTCTTTCCTATTTCAACCATTTCTTTTGCTAAATATCTTGCACTTTCAATATCCTTCATAAAAGCGCCTTCTCCAACCTTGACATCTAATACAATTGCGTCAGCACCTGCTGCAATTTTCTTAGACATTATACTAGATGCAATAAGCGAAACATTATCTACAGTTGCAGTTACATCTCTTAATGCATATAATTTCTTATCTGCTGGGGCTAAATTTCCTGTTTGAGCTGCTAATGCAATTTTATGTTTATTAACATTTTCTATAAATTTATCTTTACTTAAATCCATAGAAAAACCTGGGAAGGATTCTAACTTATCTATAGTCCCACCAGTATGTCCAAGACCCCTACCAGACATCTTTGCTACAGGTATACCTAACGAAGCCACAAGAGGTCCTAAAACCATAGTAGTAGTGTCTCCAACCCCTCCAGTAGAATGCTTATCTACCTTAATTCCTTCAATAGCATTAAGGTCTAAAATATCTCCTGAATTTACCATTGCCATTGTTAAATCAGCTGTCTCTCTTTTATTCATCTTCTGAAAATATATTGCCATAAGTAATGCAGATACCTGATAGTCTGGAATTGATCCATCAGTATACCCATTTACGAAAAAATCTATTTCCTCCTTTGTAAGCTCATTTCCGTTTCTCTTTTTTTGAATAATATCGTACATTCTCATATATAATTCCTCCTTATGTGTAATCGCTAACATATTATTATCTAATAAAGGGACAAATTAAATGTCCCATTTATGCTCTTGGATGTGACCTTTTATAAATTATATTAAGTCTATCAGAATTAATTATTTCATAATAGGTATCCATATAAGTTAATACTTGATTGCCTAAAAGTTTTTGTACCGCTCTTACGTTTGCACCATTTTGCAACAAATGTACTGCAAAGGAATGTCTAAAAGTATTTAAATTTACTGTTTTACTTATCCCTGCTCTTTCACAATATGACTTTACTATTCTCCAAACACCTTGTCTTGTAAGCTTATTCCCATTTAAATTAATGAAAACATATGGAGAATTTAAATAACTAATTCTATCTCTTTCAGCCAAATAAACTTTTAAAGCTTTTACTGCAGATGAACCTATCGGAATTAATCTCTCAGTATTTCTATTATCTGTACAATTTACATATGAGAGTTCCATATTAATATCTTGTAACTTTAATGAAGTTAACTCACTAACCTTCATACCAGTTGCATACATTACTTCTAAGAGAGCCTTGTCTCTAATACCTTTAATACTATCGTTCTCTACAATATTGATTATCCTATCAATTTCTTCAACTGTCAATATTTCTGGAATTCTTTTAGTTAAATTTGTTGTTTTATAATTAATTTCTGGTATTTCCTTAATCAATGAACTCTTTTTCATAAAACCGTAAAAGTTTCTTATAGAAATAATTATTCTATTTATACTTCTCTCACTTTTACCTTCTTGTACCAAAAAATTAATATAATTAGTTATAGTTTTTTCATCTGTATCTAACAATTCAATCTTTCTGTCTCTTAAGAATTTATTATACAGGGTAATATCTGTTACATAAGCTAAAACCGTATTCTTGCTTTTTGAACTTTCCCGTAAATATTCCTCATATTTTTTTAATATCTCCTTCATTTTACTCTCCCATAAAATTGATTGAATTAAAGATCTTAAGAGTTTTAGCTATAAATCTCAGTCTATGTTGCATAAAAATTGAGGGCTAGAAAATTTTTATGTTGCCATAAACTAATATTTGAGCTTAAACCCTAAAACATATTTTAACTGTAAAATTGGGTAATAATAAGTTTTATCAAATTAGGGCTGACAAAAGTTTCAATAAATATTCCTATACCCAATAATATGGAAAAAACTATCAATATATTCCCAAACTCTCTTATTTCAAAAGATATTTTTTTACTTTTATTCCTAAAAGCTATTAACTTTCCTATAGACATATTTAAGAACATAGAGCTAAAAAATAACATTATCGGTACTATAATTATGTTTTGGGGAATTACTGCACCAATAGCTAGTCCAATACCTTTATATTCATAGGTAGTTAATAGAAATGAAAATGTAAACCCTACCGTGTACCCTTTCCACAGATTAGCTAATAATAAAAATGGAAAACCTAATATAAATATTCCTGATATAAAAATTATTCCAAACAACGTAAAATTGCTTTTAAATGAGGATAGAAAAATTTCATTATAATTAATTGACTTATCTCCTAATGAAGATATAAATGTTGAAAAATATTTATTTAATTCAGTTGTATTATTTTCTCCCATGTATTTAATAGTATAGGCACCTAAAACTACACCTATTGAAAAAAATAGAAAGGTTGCTAAATATGCAACTTTATTATTTCTTATGTTATCTTCCATTAAATTTTTTATTTCACTCATCATACCCCTCCTTGTTACCATAATTATTTTTATGAGTACCCTTGAAGATTTATTCTCTACATAATAAAAAAATAGCTAAGGTGATTTATTCAAACTTATTTTTTTATCACAACCTTAAAATATTATAAATTCCTAAAAAAAAATACAGACTCATAATTTGAGTCTGTATTTTAAAATAGGTTAAATCATCGTATATAATAATGCTGCTAAGGTTTTACCATCCTTAATTATTCCTTGTTTTATCATATCTTTTAGCTCTTCTAAAGAATACTCTTTAACATTAATAAATTCGTCTTCATCACCTTGCTTAATTCCATTTCTTAACTCTTTAGCTGAATATATATATAAATATTCATCACAAAAACCAGGTGCGGTTGCAATTTTCCCTAAAAATTCTATATTATCTGACTTGTATCCAGTTTCTTCTTCAAGCTCTCTTTTTGCAGTATGTAAAGGATCTTCACCTTTATCTATTTTTCCTGCTGGAATTTCTAATGTTATTTCATCTAATGGTTTTCTATATTGCTCTACTAAAAGAATTTTATTATCTTCAGTGAATGCTATGATAGCTACTCCCCCTGGATGTCTTAAAATATCTCTTGTAGCAATATTTCCATCTGGTAATAGTACTTCAACATTTTCATAAACTAAAAAGCTACCCTTATGTATTAATGTAGTTTTTAATGTTTTTTCTATTAAATCCATAACTTTTCTCCTTAACTATAGCCAAATACTTTATTCTTATTAATATTAAAACGTTAACTTATGCTGTTATTTTTTCTATAATTGTTCAATAGAAGAAATATGACTAGTATGAATCGCAGTGTTCATATCTATATTAAAAAACTTATTAGTTTCTTTAATAATTGACATTACATTTCCAGCTTCATCTTTAACTTCTTCCTTTTCATAGCAAATATCTATAATATCAGATACAGTTATATTTTCATTACTTAAAACATATTCCTTGCCGCTGTCCATTATTAATTTTACAGCCATAAAAATCCCTCCCTTTTATACTTATATATTATTCGCTTAATCTTATCAATAATCTTTATAATTTAATGTTTTATAAGTTCTTCTAAAGCCTTAATCTGTTTCTCCTTATTTTTTATCGTTAACGACAATATTCTGTATGTTTCAGATTTTACATCCTTTTCGTTTTTTACAAATCTTCCTTGAACGTCTATAAATAATGCTTTAAGATCTTTGTTAAGATTAAGAGAAGATAACAAAAATTCATTTACATTATGAATTTCTGGTATATCAAGCTTTTTACTGAATTCATTAATTATGAAAGCTATTTTGTCATAAACATAAAAATCGATTTCATCTAATTCCAATTTCTTAGCTTCCTCTTTAATAGCTTCATAATACTCGATAGTCTTTTTAACTTGTTTAATTAATACCTTTGATATAACTCTTATAGAAGAAACATCAGCATTCTCGTTAGCTATATTTTCGTACATTTTTATTCTTCTCTTATCAATTACAATTGCTTTATCTATTAAATCAATTACGTTATATGCCATATTTCCTCCACCTTTATTCTTTTGACTTCATCTGTTGTAATTTTAAACATCATTTGTAACTATATTTTTTATAAAATATACACATATAAACTATGCACAGTTAATTTTAGCTATTTTATTTTAATCCTAAAAAGGTAAAACATCAACATTTTTTATCATTTTTATTAATTGACTTACATCAATAAAATAATAATTACATTTAAAGGTAATATTTTAAACACAGCTATTATATTTTCTTTGTTATCATATAACAAAACATCCCATATTTTCTTAATCAATTATTTAACTAACTAAGACAACAAGGGATGTTTTTCTCTTATATTCTCAAATTATGTTGCAAAATTTAGATTTATTTTAATAATTATTGCTTTTTATCCTAGCACTCATACCCTCTAAAAAATTGCTATGCATTACTTTTTAACTTACTTTGTTTTTAAGTCTTAGCTTGTCAGCTACCATTGCTATAAATTCACTATTTGTTGGCTTGCCTTTGTCGTTGTGTATTGTATACCCAAATAGCTTGTTAATTGTATCTACTTGACCTCTTCCCCAAGCTACTTCAATTGCATGTCTTATTGCTCTTTCTACTCTGGAAGCAGTAGTATTATACTTCTTCGCAATAGATGGATATAATTCCTTTGTCACAGCAGATAATAATTCCATATCATTAACAACCATAGTGATTGCTTCTCTTAAATACATATACCCTTTAATATGAGCTGGAACTCCTATTTCATGTATTATATTTGTTATTTCTGTTTCTAGATCAATTGGTTCTTTTTTAGTTTCTAATTTTACTTCTTGAGATTCTGCTACTGGCATCTTCTTTTTAACATCTTCACTTGAGATTGTATTATTAAACATTTGTCTTATTCTCTTAGTGAAAACATCCATATCAAAAGGCTTTACTACATAGTAATCTGCACCTAGAGTAATAGCTCTTTGAGTTATCTTATCTTGTCCAACTGCGCTTAATACAATAATTCTTGGCATTGGATCTAAATCCATTGCTCCTAACCTCTCTAATACTCCAAGTCCATCAAGATGAGGCATAATAATATCCAAAACTACCAAATCTGGCTTCTTTTCTTGGATCAACTTTAAAGCCTCTATTCCATCTTTAGCGATACCTGTAACAATAATATCCCTTTGGTTTAATAGATAGTCATTTAAAATATTACAGAATTCTTTGTTGTCATCTGCTATTAAAACTGATATTTTTGAGTTTTGCATAACATTCTTCCTTTCAATTTATCTACCATAATTTTACATTAATATTATTCGACAAAGGTTATTAGTTTCCTTCTAAATTATAATAAAAATTTATTTTTTTATTGAATTACTGCTGTTTTAATTAAATTATAACATATATTAAAAAATTATTACTATATTTTTATAAAAATTGTACAAATTACTCTATTAAATATTCTTCAGAAATATAAAAGGTTCATATGTATTTTATATTTACATATGAACCTTTTATATTATTTTAATATGTCTGAATCTTGAAGCATCCATTCTATATATATACCATAACCAACCTCAGGATTGTTAATTAACACATGTGTTACAGCTCCTATTAACTTTCCATTTTGAATTATTGGTGAACCACTCATTCCTTGAACTATTCCACCTGTCTTCGCTAGTAATTTTGGATCTGTTACCTTAATTATCATACTTTTTGGACCAGGTTTATCTTGAACAAGTAGTTTACTTATTTCAATGTCGTACAATTGAGGACCATTTTCATCAATTGTAGTAAGAATTTGTGCTTTACCTTCTTTTATTTCATTTCTTAATGCTATTTTCATAGGTTTATTGCTTATATACTGATTGTTTTCTTTTAATTCTCCAAATATTCCACAGTATGTATTTTGATTTATTGTGCCTAGTGGTTCGTTTTCTTCAACAAAAATTCCTCTCAATTCACCTGGGGCACCCTTTTCGCTTTTCCTTAAGTTTATTATTGATGATTTAAGTAGACTACCACTTTTTATTTCTATAATCGAATTAGTATCTCCATCAATAATCGCATGGCCAAGTGCTCCGTATTTATTGGTTTTCTTATCATAAAATGTTAACGTACCTACACCAGCTGTTGAATCTCTAACCCATAAACCAATTTTATACTTATTGTCTACTGAAGATTTAACTCTAGTTATTTCTTTATTTATCTTTTTTCCCGACTTACTTATCTCAAAATCTAACTTATCATCCCTACTATTACTTACTTTTCTTATTAGATCTTGTGAGTCTTCCACCTCTTCATTGTTTATTCTTAATATTACATCACCTATTTCTATTCCTTCTTCTTTAGCTGGCGATACTACTTTGTTTTCATCAATCTGTATATCTGAATAACCTACTACCAATACACCTTTTGAGGATAGCTTTATTCCTACAGGGACACCTCCAGGATAAACTTGAATTTTATCAGAATCTTTTAAGCTTACTTTATTAACTGTTAAGCTATCTAGTGAACTTGTTAGCTTATTATTTATTCCGGCATCAGTTGGTAAGAATGCCATTTGAGAATTATCAGTAGATGAACTAAATAAACTCTTATTTATCCCACTTCCTATATTTAAATTAACCATTAATAGAAGTATTAGGGGAGCGAAAACTAAATTTTTCAATGATTTTTTTTGATTTTTCATTTTTTCTCCTCCTTTCGCCTCTATCTTTAAATTACCCTTGTATAGATTACAATATGCTGTGATAACTTTGTTATAAAGTCAAAAATATTATAGTTATGCCTTAAATTTTCTAAAAAATAAAACTGATAACAATGTTATCAGTTCTATTTTGGCTATTTTTACTAATTTTATTCATTTTTTATTTCCATTTTATCCTTTAACGCATCAGCCATTTTTATTATTTCTTTTGAATGTTCGATGGTAACCTTAGTAATTTCAGCTCCACCAATCATCTTAGCTATTTCATTAATTTTTTCATCTTTACTTAAAATCTTGATATTTGAATAAGTTTTGCCCATTTTTTCTTCTTTAGTTATATAGTAATGACTATCAGATAAACATGCAATCTGTGGTAAATGAGTGATACATAAAACCTGATGCCTATTCGAAATTTCATATATTTTTTCACCAACAGCCTGTGCTATTCTTCCACTTATTCCAGTATCTATTTCATCAAATATTATTGTTTCAATATTATCCTTTTCAACAAATACAGCTTTCAAAGCTAGCATTATTCTCGATAATTCTCCTCCAGATACTATCCTATCTAAAGACTTCAAAGGCTCTCCAATATTTGTAGAAATTAAAAACGTAACGATATCTTTTCCTTTATAGTTAAAGTTTTTATCTTCTTCTACATCTATTTTAAAGGTACATTTTTCAAGGCCCAAAAACTTCAATTCCCTCGATATTTTTTCTTCTAGGTATTTTGCAAATGTTATTCTCTTTGTCCTAATTTTATCCGTTATTTTATGTAATTCTTCAATTATTTTATTGTTTTCTTGTTCTAATAATTTTACCTTTTCTTCAATATTTATCATGTCATCATATTGTTTTTTAATTTTCTTATAATAAGCTAAAATCTCTGCAATTGAAGGGCCATATTTCTTTTTATACCCAGCTATTTTGTAAAGTCTTTCATTTATATAAGATAACTCATCTTCATCATAAACAACATTATCTAGAAGAGCACCTATTTCTCTAGAGTTTTCTTCTAATAAATAAAATGCCTCATTAATGCTTTCATTTATTTCTTTTATTTTAGAAATATGCTTTTCTACACTTGTCAATTCTTGTACAACATGACTTATATTATCTAATATTGATTTACCATCCATTTGATCTTTCAAAAGAGAATATGAGCTATTTAGTGCTAAACGTATCTTTTCTGCATTAGATAATACACTTAACTTTTCTTTAAGCTCCTCTTCTTCATTTTCTTTTAATTTTCCCTCTTCAATATCACTTATTTGATACTTTAAATAATCAATTAGTTTGTCTTTATCTTCAACACCAACTAATTTTCGTATTTCATTTTCAATATTTAAGCTCTTACTTCTTAGTTCTCTATAATCTTCTATAAGTTTATATAAGCTATCATCACCAAAGCTATCTAAGTAAGTAATATGTTTACTTTTATCTAATAAGTTTTGATTCTCATGTTGTCCATGTATATCAATAATCCTCTCAGATATTTTTTTCAAATTCGATATAATTATACTCTTGCCATTAACTTTAGTAATACTTCTTCCATTTATAAATGACTCTCTAGAAATTATTATTACTTCGTTTATATCCACACCATTTTCATGTAAAATTTCATTTACTTTTTCATTTTCTACTGAAAAAATTGCTTCAACATAAGCCTTTTCTTCTCCAGTACGGATAATATCCTTATTAAATTTTCCACCTAATACAAAGTTTATCGCATCAATCAAAATAGATTTTCCAGCACCTGTTTCACCTGAAATTATATTAAATCCGTATGAAAAATCCACTGTCATTTCTTCAATTAATGCAAAATTTTTAATACTTAATTGTAATAGCATCCTACACCACCTTACAATTTACTCATTAATTAACTTTCTTAAACTACTTACAATCTCTTCCGCATTTTCAATTGTTCTAACAAGTATGAAAATCGTATTATCTCCTGCAATTGTTCCAGCAATATCTTTATAATCTAATGTATCTAACGCTTCTGCTGCAGCATTTGCAGAACCAGATATGGTTTTCACTACTACAATCTTATCTACATTTTCTACATGTAAAACAGAATTTTTTAATATGGATGTAAGCTTATCAACTATTGAATTTTTATCATTGGTAGGCATAACGTATTTATATCTTCCAGATGAACTTTGCACCTTAATTAATTTTAAAAGTTTAATGTCTCTAGATACTGTAGCTTGTGTTACATCAAACCCCGCATCTTTCAATGCTTCTGCTAATTCTTCTTGAGTTTCTATATCTACCTCTTTAATAATCTCAAGTATTTTCTGATGTCTATTAGATTTCATCATTATCACCTTCACAATAATTATTTGTATTTAAAAGTTTAGTCTTAAGTAATTTAAAATAATCATAGTCATTAAATAAAAGTACCTTACAATTACTATCGGATTTTTTTATCTTAACCTGTTGCTCTTTGTCTAGCTTTATAGCTTTCTGTCCATCTATCGAAAGATATATCTCCTCATCATAGCTTTCACTTAAAATAGTTATTTCCGAACTGCTTTTTAAGATAATTGGGTGCATATTCTTTGTATGTGGGCATATAGGGGTTAAAAGTATTATATCTAACGTAGGAAAAATTAGTGGACCGCCTGCAGAAAATGAGTATGCTGAAGATCCAGTTGGAGATGCAACAATTATTCCATCTCCTTTAAAAGATGTAAATTCAACTCCATCAACAAAAATCGTAAACTTTCCCATTCTGGATAGGGTTCCTCTAGCAATTACTAAATCATTTAGCGCTATTCGAGTAAATTCTTCTCCATCTTTTAAAAGACTTCCTTGTAACATAATTCTATCTTGAATAAAATAATCCTCTTTTTTAAGCTTATCAATTATATTATCTAAGTCAGTAATATCTGCAGATGTTAAAAATCCTAAGTTTCCTATATTTATTCCTATAACTGGACACTTAATATATCCGTTTAGCCTTCTAGACGCCCCTATCAAAGTTCCATCTCCACCTAATACGACAAGCAAATCTAAATCCTCATCTAATTTGTCTAAAAGATTTTCTGAATTATAAGCCACTTGCACCTGTGAATTTTCATATGCTTTATTTAATTTTGTAACAACTTCATCCAATATCTTTCCGTCTTTGTCTTTTGAAGGATTAATGATTACCCCTATTTTTTTCATAAAATCTCCAATCTATTTTAAAGTTCATTATGTGCTCTATCTACTATTTCTTTGATTTTCTCTAGATTAAAATTACTTTGAACTTCTGAATTTTTAGTAAAATATATTAAAAATTCCATGTTACCTTCTGGACCTTTTATAGGAGAAAAACTTAAATCTAATATATTTAAGTTTTCATCGCATAAATAATTAGTAATTGATGTTATGACTTCTTCATGAGTACTTTTTTCTCTTACAACACCCTTTTTACCAACCTTCTCTTTTCCTGCTTCAAATTGAGGTTTTATTAGTGCAATTACTTCTCCATTATCACTAAGTAATGAAACAACTGCAGGCATAATCTTTTTAAGTGAAATAAAAGATACATCAATTGATGCAAAATCTGCAGCTTCTCCTAAATCCTCTGGAGTTACATATCTGATATTAGTTCTCTCCATACAAACGACCCTTGGATCCGTTCTAAGTTTCCATGCAAACTGACCATAGCCTACATCTATGGAAAATACCTTTTTTGCTCCATTTTGCAGCATACAATCAGTAAAACCGCCAGTTGATGCTCCAATATCTAAGCAAGTTTTCTCTTTTAAATTCATAGAGAATTCCTTTATCGCCTTTTCAAGCTTATAGCCACCTCTACTAACATAAGGCATTTCTTGGCCCTTAAACTCTATTTCTGCTGTAACTTTTATTTTCTCTCCACACTTATCAACTCTTCTGCCATCAATGAAGATTTTTCCAGCCATTATTTGAGCTTGAGCTTTTTCTCTTGATTCAAAAAATCCTTTTTGAACCAACAGAACATCTAATCTTTCTTTAGTATCAGCCATTATATACTCCTTATTTAATATTATATATTATTTGTTCACTTATACTTTGAGGATCTAACCTATATTTCTTATATAATATGTCAACATCTCCATGAGGTACAAAATCATCATCAAATCCGAAAGTAGTAACCTTTATAGAAGAATTGATCTTACTTATATATGAAAGTATTGTTTCTCCAAATCCGCCTCGTATAACATTATCTTCCATGGTAAAAATCATTGTATTCTTTTCTATTAATGCATCAATCAATTTAGTATCAATTGGTTTTATAAATGTAGCATTTATTACAGTAGGATTATATCCTTGCTTAACCAAAATATCCTTTGCCTGCATTGCAAAATCAACCATTTTACCAGCAGCAATAATTGCAAAATCTTTCCCTTCATTAAGTGTTTCCCATTTTCCAAGTGAAAAGCTCTCCAAAGGTATAAAATCAGTCTTTCCATCAGCTCCTCTAGGGTATCTTATTGCAATCGGCTCATTTTGACTTAATGCAAATTCAAGCATTGGATAAATTTCTGAGGTACATTTTGGAGTTATTATATTTAAGTTCGGAATATGTGAAAGATATGAAATGTCAAATATACCTTGATGCGTTTCTCCATCTTCACCTACCAAGCCTGATCTATCAATTGCAAAAACTACTGGCAATCTTTGAATACAAACATCATGCAAGACCTGATCATAAGCCCTTTGTAAAAATGTTGAGTATACAGCAAATACTGGTCTTAATCCTTCCTTGGCTATTCCTCCTGCTAGGGTAACTGCATGTTGCTCTGCTATACCAACATCAAAAAATCTATTTGGATATTTTTTTGAAAATTCTTTTAATCCAGTCCCATCAGGCATAGCTGCTGTAATTGCCACCAAATCATTTCTTTTTTCTCCTATGTCAACCATAGCATCACTAAAAGCCTTTGAATAAGTAACCTCTTTCTTTATAGTAACTTCTCCATTACCTAAATTAAATGGTCCAATTGCATGAAACTTATTCGGATTTCCTTCTGCTAATTCATAACCTTTTCCCTTTTGAGTAATAGTATGTATTATAACTGGTCTTTTTAATTCTTTAGCTTTTGAAAGTATAAAGTTAAGTTCTTTAATATCATGTCCATTTATAGGGCCCAAATACTTCCATCCCATATCTTCAAACAGCATAGAAGGGACAACTAACTGTTTTAAGCTATCTTTGATTTTTCCTATTGAGTCAGCAATTGTACTTCCAAACTCAGTATTTCTTAATGTATAATTAATGTCACTTTTTAATTTATTATATCCTGGCTCGGATCTGAACTTATTAAGGTATGAAGCTAATCCACCTACATTTTTGGATATACTCATACCATTATCATTAATTATTACAATTATATCTGTCTTTCTATAGCCAGCATCATTTAAAGCCTCTAAAGCCATCCCTCCAGTTAATGCTCCATCTCCAATAACTGCAATAACCTTATTTGTTTCTCCTTTTATATCTCTTGCTCTCGCCATACCAAGGGCTGCAGAAATAGAGGTTGAAGAATGCCCTGTATCAAAAAAATCATATTTACTTTCCCATGCTTTTGGGAAACCACTTATTCCTCCATATTTTCTTAATGTATTAAATCTATCCTTTCTTCCAGTTAAAATTTTATATACATAAGATTGATGCCCTACATCCCAAACAATTTTATCTTTAGTAAAATCAAAATTTTTAAATAAACTTAATGTTAATTCTACGACACCTAGATTAGATGCCAAATGCCCACCCGTCTTAGATACGCTATTAATCAAAAATTTTCTGATCTCCACTGATAATTCTTCTAAACTTTTTAGTGACATATTATTTATGTCCTTTGGTTCTCTAATGTTATCTAATAAATTAAACATATTATCATCCTTTAGATTAATTTTCTCTATTTAAAAGCATAAAAGTTAATTCTTTTAAGCTTGTTGTATTCACTGTTAATGATTCTAAAATATCAACACATTCATTAGTTAAGTTTTCACAAATTTCATTACATCTTTCTAACCCATATGTTGTAATAAAGTTTGTTTTATTATTATTCTCATCACTTTTAATTTTCTTACCTAGTATTTCTGTATTTCCTACAACGTCTAAAATATCGTCTTTAACTTGAAATGCTAAACCTAGTTTTTCACCATATAATCTTAATTTATCAATATCATCCTCACTAGCTCCAGCCATTACTGCTCCAGATAATATTGATGCTTTTATAAGTTCTCCAGTCTTTTTTTTATGCATATATAATAGCTCGTTTTCTGAAATAACTTTTCCTTCATTAATTATGTCAACTACTTGACCACCAATCATTCCCTCTGAACCTGATGAATTCAAAATAATTTTAGATGCTTCCAATGCATAACCACCATTTTTTATAGAATAATCAATTAATATATTGCAAGCTTCATTTAGTAAGGCATCTCCTGCTAAAATAGCAATTGCTTCACCATAAACTATATGATTTGTTGGTTTACCTCTTCTCAAATCATCATTATCCATAGCTGGCAAGTCATCATGAATTAATGAGTACGTATGAATCATTTCTAGTGCTAATGCTAAAGGTAACGCCCTTTCATAATTATCCTTATACATATTATAAGTAAGAAGACAAAGAATTGGCCTTATTCTCTTTCCACCAATATTTAAACTGTAATTTTGAGAGTCATAAATAATTTTATTCAATCCATTTCTTTCTTTAAAATAATTCTTTAATTCTTCATTAAAGTAATCTCTAATTGTATCAATACTCATAGCTACTCCTTTATTTTTTCCTCAAGACCTTCATTTATAACTTTTAACTTTCCTTCCATAGAATCCAATGTTAAATAAAGTTTATTAACTAATTTTACACCTTCTTCATAAATTTTCATAGATGTTGAAATATCTACTTGATTGCCTTCGAGTTCTTCAATGATTAATTCTAGTCTTTTAATCATATCCTCATAATTTTCTGATTTTTTTGCCATTAAATCACCTACTCTATTCTTTAATTATATTTATTTCTGCCCTCTTATAACCATCCTTAAAATTAATTCTATATTCTCCTGAAGAAAAATCTTCTTTAGATTTTATAATTTCACCTTTATCACTTTCTAAAATTACGTATCCTCTGTTTAAGACATTAATAGGACTCTTTGCTTCTAATACATTCTTTAATTTCATCAAATTTTGTTTTTCTGAATTTATTTTTAAACTTATACTTCTATCAAGCAATCCCTTTAAGGTTTCAACTTCTTTATATTTATTTATTAAATAATTTTTAGGGGAATTTAATTTTAGAACCTTCTCTAAATGTTCTATTCTTATTCGAGAATTATAAATTTTATTTTCCATGGATGAAGTTAACTTACTTTCTATATATGCTATTTTCCCTAACAACTCTTCTTTATCTGTACTTATTATTTCTGCTGCAGCAGAAGGAGTTGCAGCTCTTACATCTGAAACAAAATCACAAATAGTAAAATCTACTTCGTGACCTACTGCTGAAACAACTGGTATCTTTGATTTATAGATTTCTTTAGCAAGCTCTTCGTTGTTAAAGGCCCATAATTCTTCAATAGAACCGCCGCCTCTACCAATGATTATTACATCAACCTTTTCATTTGCTCTTTCATTAAAATATTTTAATCCCTCTATTAAGGATTTAGGTGCGGCTTCTCCTTGAACTAAAGATGGATACAAAAATATATCAATAGAATTATTTCTTCTATGAACCACATTAATAATATCCTTAATAGCTGCTCCAGTTTCAGAGGTTATTACCCCTAAAGTTTTAACATAGCTTGGAATATTCTTTTTATGTTTCTCATCAAATAAACCTTCATCCTTAAGTTTATTTTTAAGATTTTCAAATTGTGCATAAAGATCACCAATTCCTGCATCTTGGGCTTCTCTAACATAAAGTTGATAATTTCCTTCCTTAACATATGATGAAAGTCTAGCCTTTACTATAATGTTTTGACCTTCTTTCATCCTGAAATCATTCTTAGACGCATCACTCTTAAACATTACGCAATTTATTTTAGAAAACTCGTCTTTTAATGAAAAATAGATATGACCAGAAGAGTGATATTTTAAGTTAGAAATTTCACCCTTCACTGATAAATTATTAAGTATAAAGTCATTATCAAAAATTCTTTTTATATAATTGTTAATATCAGTAACACTTAAGGTTTTTATATTCATACTATTCCAATGCCTCGCATGCATTTTTAATAAGTAGAGTGGTTGTTAATGCGCCAACTCCTCCAGGTACTGGAGTAACATATTCTGCTATTTCAATTACATCATCGAATTTTACATCTCCTGTTATCTTACCATTAAATGAAGAAGTCCCTACATCGATAACTACAGCACCTTTTTTAACAAAATCTTTATCTACGAAGTTTGGTCTACCAATAGCTACTACAAGTACGTCAGCTGTTTTAGCAATTTCCTTTAAGTTTTCTGTTTTTGAGTGGCATACAGTTACTGTCATGTCTTCATTTAATAGAAGTTGAAATACTGGCTTTCCTACTATATCACTTCTACCTATAACTACTGCATTCTTACCTCTAAGATTCATATTTAAAGATCTTAAAAGAGTAATAACACTGTTTGGGGTACAAGGAAGAAAACATTTTTCTCCTTTATAAAATCTTCCCATTGATTCATTTGTTAAACAATCAATATCCTTATCTGGATCTATAACTGATGTTACTCTTTTTTCATTAATATGCTTTGGAAGTGGTAATTGAAGTATTATACCTTGAACTTCAGTATCCAAATTCAATTCATTAATTCTTGCTATGAGAAAATCTTCTGTAATGTTTTCTTCTAGTAAAATTTTATCAAAATTAACCCCAAGACTTAACGCTACTTTTTCTTGAGCATTTTGATAGTATATAGACCCACCATCATTTCCTACTAATATAGATGCTATCTTAGGAATTTGAAGCTTCTTCTCTTTTCTATCTTTAATAAAGCTTGAGATCTCTTCTTTAATTCCAGCTGCTATTATTCTTCCATCTAGTATTTTTCCCATAGTCTTCCCCCCATAAACATTAAATTTCTTTATTAATACTGTCTAATACTCCATTCACAAAAGAAACAGATTTTTCATCAGAGTATTCCTTTGTAAGTTCTAGTGCTTCATTAATTGAAACTTTATTTGGTATATCTTCAATAAATAATATTTCTGCAACTGCTATTCTTAAAATAGACAGATTCACCTTTGATATTCTATCTAATTTCCATCCCCTTAAATAAGGTTCAATCTTATTATCAATTTGTTCCTTATTGGTTTTAATTAGATTTAATATATCTAATATGTAGTTTGTTTCAAGAACAGTTTTATCCTCATTATAATTATCTATAAAGTTTTCAAATATTTCTTCTGGACTTTCTTTGGATATTTCCATACTGTAACAAAGCTCCATTGCTACTTTTCTTGATTTCTTTCTATTCATAAGTACCTCCAACATATATCTTTATTATTGTCCTTTTCAAATTGTTTAATCACCATTAATATATTCTATCACATAGAAATGCCCTCTGAAAACCAGAGGGCAAAAATTAATTATTTTTCTTTTTGTTCCTTTTCTTCCTTAGGCACAACTATATTGTGAACGCTTATGTTTACACTAGATACCTTAAGTCCAGTCATAACCTCTACAGTCTTCTTAACATTTTCTTGAACTTGAGAAATAATCTCTGGTATTTTTACACCATATGAAACAGCTAAAATCATATCAATTACTGCTTCATCTTCATTTACTGTAACCTTTACACCCTTACCAACATTTTTTTTACCTATTTGAAATATAGGAATTGAAGCAACGTTAGATGTATATTCGTATACTCCATTTATTTCGGAAGCTGCTATTCCAGCAATCACACTCACTACCTCGTCAGATATTCTTATTATACCTAAACTTTCGTCTCTTACCATTTCTTCCATGATAATAACCTCCTGTTAGCTTTTAGCCTTTATCTTATGATAATTATACCAAAATAAGAATGTCAATACAATGTTATTGCTTAACTTCTATTGAAACATCTTTAATATTAGAAATATTTATAACTGCTTCTAAAATTTCATTTGCTTGTTTTTGTGATAATTCATCCTTACTTTTAACTGTAACCTTTGCTTTATTTCCATCAATTGAGCATAACGCATCATCATATCCCTTGCCCTTTACAGCCAATTCAATTTTAGATGCATAGTTTTTACTCATTACGAGTGTACTTAACTGTTTAGATGCCTCATCTTTTTCTTCTTTAGGAGTATTAGGGTTGTCTATAACTTTGTTAAGTGAATCAATAGTAGTTGAATCAATTTGTTCCTTTTGATTTCTTTGATCATAAAAATAATCATTGGCTTTTGTAGCATCCTTATTCTTGTCCTCATTATTAGTATTGATTGTTGGATTTAAAGCAGTCGGTGAGTCTGGAAGTGATCCGTTCACTTTAGCAGCTAAAACTCCCACACATACGATTAAAGCTAAAAGTGTAAAAATAATCCCAAATTGTTTTTTTGTCATTTTTCTCTCCTCCCATCTATTTTCTATAAAATTATATGCTGCTATTTCATTGGATATACATTTATCTTATCCATTGATATATCATAAAGCCCAGCACATGCTTTTGTGATATCATATTTTACCTTTGAACTATCTGCACCTTGTGCAACTATCACTATTCCAGTTACTTTCGGTTTTTCAGTCTTTAGTATAAGTGGATCATTGCCATTATTGGCCATTACAACTTTACTATTGCTATTTTTCTGATTTGTTACCCTTTCCCCTGACTCCTTATCCTTTTCTTCTGTTACACTAGTTTGATCCGTAGTGTCCACGGCTGGAACTTTTGACTCACTCCCTTCAAAATACATCATTACCTGTACATCACCAACGCCTTTAATATTTTGTAATATATTTCTTAGTGATTCTCTTTGCGCATCCTCATAAGTTGAAATCTGTTTATCATCTTGATTTTTAACTGTACTTTTCTCTTGATTACTTGTATTATTAGTTAATGTTAGTTTTGAGGAACTCCCTTTATTAAAAAAACTTAATACTATAAGTGCAAATAAAGCTATTATTACAACTGCTATTACATTCATCATCCTTTGATCTTTTATCATGGATAATATTTTTTTCTTGAAATCATCCTTATTCATAACATCCTCCTTAACTTTTATAAAATACTTTTATCTTATCTTTATTTACTCCAAATTCTTCACTAATAGTGTCTTTTATTCCATCCTTTTCTTTAATGTTAGCTTCTTCTTTATCCTCATCTTCACCGATCTTAATTTTACTTATTGGTTTTATCTTCTTTGAGCTTATATAAATATTCACATTTTTAATCTCTATATTATATTTTTCTAAATCTATATCTCCTTGAAATTCACTTTCAAAATCAATATCTTTATATTTTTTCTTTAAAATTGAATTTGCGTTATTTTGAAGATTTGTTATTATCTTTTCTTTAGTTTCTTTATTAGAATTCTTAATATTTGAATTATCTAGATTACTACTACTTTCAAGCTTTACTTGATTATTAATTATTTCATTTACAAAACTAGCATCATTATTTCCAAAGACCTGTAATATTGGTTTCAATAAAACAACTATTAAAACTAGTCCTAAAACGAACTTTACGTACTTTTTAAAAGAATTATTTACTATAAGCATCTCTATAGCTGTCATAAAAACCAAGGTAAATGCTATGTCAATAACCCACTCTTTTATTAACTCCATTTTATCCTCCTACTACAAACTTACCGGTAGAAGCCATTATTGCAATCATAACAAAAAACATTAAAGATATTGAAAGCATACAAGAAATAATCATTACAACAAAATCGCCTACTGAAGCTATACAATTTGTTATTCTACTATCACATATTGGTTCAACTAAGGCTGCTGAGAGCTTGTACATGACGGTAATCATGATAAGCTTAATGATAGGTATAAGAACAATGAAAATAACAACTAACAATCCTAAGGATGATATTGCATTTTTTAATAACACTGCATAGCCAGCAACTGAGGCAATTGCATCAGAAAAAGCTTTTCCTACAATAGGTATAAAATTATCAACAGCAAATTTTGCAGTTTTTAGTGTTACTGCATCAATAGCAGTTGAAGTTATCCCTCTTATAGTAAGTAATCCAATTAAAATGGTTACTAGTATTCCTTGAACCCAAAGAGTCACTTGTTTAAATAGTTTACAAATATTTGTTATCTTATGATCATTAGATAAATTATTTACGAAATTTAAAACAAAACTCATTAGTATCATTGGAATAATAAAGTCAACATATACCCTTGGTGCAATTGTTACTGCGCCCATCAAAATTGGATCCATAGTAACAGCTTCTGTAATTCCACCCACTGAACCTATCATAAATACTAAAACAGGAATTAATGCCATCATAAAATCTGTTAGATTTTGAATGGTTGTTTTTGCTAGATCTATAGTTATTAAAAAGCTTTTAGAAATTATTATTATTAAAATTGCATAGCAGGCGTAGAATGCTATATCACCGTGAGAACCCTTAAAAGCATCTTGTAGGTTTCTAAGCAATGAGCATAAAATAGCTATAACTATTATTGATATTAAAAGTTGTAAAACCCCTTTTGCCTCCTTAAAAACTGCACTTAATAATGCTTTTGATAACTCTTTTGTGGATATATCCCCTTTTCCTTGCGTTATATAGGTTTTTATATAATTTCCAACGTTAAGTTCATTCATTAGTTCACTTTCACTTTTCATTTTAGTTACGTAGTCATAAAGTTCTTGAACATTACTGTTTTGCTCCAAATCACTTGTATTGTTATCTAATTCTTTTGCCATTGGAGTCATTACAAGAAAAATATTCATAAAAATTGTTACTAACAAAACTTTTATTATTTTCTTCATTTTATACTCCTACATAATTTTTAATATAGCATCTAATACTCCCATAAGTATTGGCATTGCAATTACCATAATTAGGATCTTAGCCGCAACTTCTATTCTAGAAGCTATTCCATTTGCCCCTGCCTCATTACAAACCTCCATAGCAAAAGATGCTAGATAAGTAATACCAACAATTTTTAATACAAGTGTTACATAAAATGTATCAACATTTGCTTTTGTAGATATATCTCTTAAAAAATTTATTACTTCCGTTAAAGGGTTAAGTAGAAATAATAATATAATCACTCCACTAACTAAAGAAATTAACGAAGCAATATTTTGTTTTGTCTCTTTAAAATATAAAAACAAAAATAGTGTTACTAGCGAAAATGCTACTATTTTTACAATTTCCATTTCTCCTCCTAGAACATAAACATAGTTTTAATAGAATCAAATAACTTTGCAATTAAATTTACAATCATAAGAAGTATTATCACCACTCCTGCAATATTAGTTAATGTCGCAACATCATCTTTACCTGATGATTTAAGTACTCTTTCTAAAATTACAATCAAAAGTCCAGCAGCTCCAATTTTAAATAACAAAGTAATATCTAACATCATACCCTCCCGCTTATATTAAAAATATAACTATAGCTGCACCAAGGCTCATACCTAAGCATCTATACATCTTGCAGTTCTTATTTTTCAAATCTTTAGCTTCATTAATTTGTTCTCGAATATTCGATAAAACTAGCTTAAATATCTTCTCTTGTCCAAAAACGCCTGATTCACCTAAAGATTTTGAGAAGTCAAGTAGTATGTTTTCATCTTCATCTCTTAAACATAACTGTTCCTTATAAGTTTTGAGAGAATTATCAAAAGCAACATAAACATCTTCTACGTTATTTTCTTTTAAGTCTTCTGCAATGTTACTAAAAAAACTCCTCCATTCCCCTGTATATTTATGACTTATTTCTTCAAAAGTCTCTGGCAAAGGAGTATTAACGTATAGTATTTGATTTTCCATATAGACTATAGATTTTTCTAAAATCTTAAGGCTTTCATATCTCTTTACATATCTTTGAGCTAAATTAAATCCAAGATATGTAGAACATCCAAATATGCCCAAAAACAAAACATATCTAATCATTTAATCCCTCTCCTCTATTATCCTTACATTTTCAATGGTTCCTGGTCCCCTTCTATTACTTAACTCAATTACTCTTTTTAATATCTTATTATCTAGTAGCCCCCTAAATATTTTTCTATTATATAAGTCATTGATGTCGTAACCATGTATTGTAGTTATTATATTAACTCCAGAATTATAGGCTGATATTAATGCTTCCACATCTTTATCTGAACCAATTTCATCACAAATCAGAACTTCTGGAGACATACTTCTAATTGCCATGAGCATTCCTTCACTCTTAATACAGTTATCAAATACATCAGTTCTGATACCTACATCCATTTGTGGTATACCTTGAAATGATCCTGCTATTTCACTTCTTTCATCAATTATAGAAACCTTCTTACCAGTTATCCCTTTACTTTTCATACCATTTGATATATTCCTTGAAATATCTCTTAATAGTGTCGTTTTGCCACACTTAGGTGGAGAAATAATTATAGTGTTTAGAATTCTTCCCCCTTCAGTAATCAATGGAATTAATCCATCTGAAACTCCTTTAAGTTCTTTTGTAATTCTTATGTTTACAGAAGATATATTTCTAAGAGTTTTTATTTTATTGTTATCTATAACCCATTCTCCAGTTATCCCAACTCTATGCCCACCATTTATAGTTATAAATCCTTGTTTAATGTCTTCTTCAAATGCATAAAATGAATAATTGGCCATTCTTTTTGCAACTATCTTGATATCATCCAATTTACATATATAATTAGATATAAACTCTCTATGATTTGTTACTATAATCAATGGTAAGTTTGCTCTCATCCTAATTTCTTGTACTTCATCTATTTTAAATTCAGTAATGTGTCCCAAAACATCCTTTGGTAATATATCCAATACTGAACTATATTTGTTCATACTATCACCTCCGCTTACAGTAAATTGTATTTACTAAATTACAAAAATATAACTACATAAATAAAATATGTAAAACTGTTAATTAAAATTTTTGATTCTTTAAAAATGAAAAAAGCACATCAAATGGTTCTTAACCACTTGATGTGCTCATACTTTGCTATTTTATTTAATTTATATTTTCCCCACAGAAAGGACAAGGGATTGAGATACCTGATTCTAGCGCACTACTTTCAATAAAAATAGGTTTGTTACACTTAGTACAAGTTACTTCTTTAAAATCATCCTCAATATCTTCTAAATCTTCAATTGACACTTCTTCAAACAAATCTTCTTGTATTTCAGAAATATCATTGTCTAAGAATTCAACATTTTCTTGTATTGTTTCAACATTAACTTGAATTCCCTCAACTCTATCATTTAAATTATCCATTAATAGCAACAATGATTTTATTATTTCTTTATTTTCTGAGTCTTTTAGACTTTCCACGGCTTCTTGAATTTTATAGAATTCACTTTTAAAATCCATTTTTGCACTTCCTTCTTAATAATAAAAGTGCTAAGTCAATCAATGACTTAGCCACAAATACTAAACTCTTTCCATGTAATCCCCAGTTCTTGTGTCGATTCTTATAACATCGCCTTCATTAACAAACATAGGAACCATTACTACAGCATTAGTTTCTACAGTTGCTTGTTTTAAAGAATTTGTTGCTGTATTACCTTTTACTCCTGGCTCAGTTTCAGTAATTAAAAGTTCAACAAAGTTTGGAGCTTCTACAGAAAATGCTTGACCTTTATAGAACTTTATAACAGCAAACATGTTCTCTTTTAAGTATTTAATTGCTTCTTCAACTTTTTCATAGTTAAGAGGTATTTGTTCAAATGTTTCTTGATCCATGAAGTAGTATAATTCTCCATCAGAATATAAATATTGCATTTCTTTTCTTTCGATAACTGCTTCTTGGAACTTTTCAGTTGGGTTAAATGTTCTATCAGTAACTCCACCTGCTATTACGTTTCTTAATTTTGTTCTTACAAATGCTGCACCCTTACCTGGTTTTACATGTAAGAAATCTACAACGTTATAAACTTGTCCATCATATTCAAAAGTAGTACCTTTTCTTAAATCACTTGCTGAAATCATTAAGTATCCCTCCAAATTGTATTAATCATTATATATTATAACCCTAAAATCCAAAATAATACTTTCATATATCCTAAAAAAGGGTTACATTGTCTTTTTACAACAATGATATTTTATCAAAAGTATTGATTAATTGCAAATACTTTAGCTAAAATATTGAATTTCACCTATTATAAGTATATTCTATGTATGAAGAAAATTCAACAAAAGCAGACATATTCCACTTTTCATTAATTTTCTCTATTTTTAGATTATTTATTCCTTGTATAAATTTATTTGAATTAAATTCATTAAGTATTTTTAATAATTCTTCTTCTGTACCTAGATAGGATACTTCAAAGTTTATTCTATCCTTAGCTTTTGTTTCCTTTAATATTATTATGTCTTTGTATTTCTCCAGTATATTTAATGCACTATTATGATTTATGCTTATTTGACTTTTTCTTATTTTACTTTCAGGAAGATTGGTATTAATTAAAAAACTCTGTCCTAAAGATAAGATAAGAAAAATAATAAATTTAATAATTATGGATCTTTCCATTAAAGTTCTCCCTTAATTTCAATATTATCCTTGTTATAATTTATATCTTTGATGTTAATCTTCCCTTCTTCATCTATCTTTTTAATCTTATTCATTGCTGAGCTTGATTCATCAGCATTTATTATTTTTATATAAAAACTATTATTATCTATTCGTACATTAGTATTTTCTTCTTTTGATAACTCTAATATGTATTTTATTTTCTCTTCATTAAAATTAATTTTTGATGTTTTTAATACTGGCTTACTTTCCTTGAATGAAGTAAGTTGTATAATTTTTTTTACTGTAATTGGTAATAGCACTATATTAATTATAAGAAGTATATTAATTAAATTTTTAAATCTTTTAGTACTTTTTTTCTTCTCTTTTATACTAATTTCTATTGGTGTGAAGTTTTTATATATTCTCATATAAATACCTTTCTTAATTCTTCTATATTAAAGTAATCAAGTTTTTTTCATCGCCTCTTATCACTAATTCCATATCTTTAATTTTTTCCGCACTCTTAAATTCATTGATTACACTAGCTAAACTTTCCTTTTCGATATTTTCTACTTCTTTTATAAAAACCATGTATCCATTAACTATTCCTAAAGCAATTGCATAACCCTCTTCAATGTAAAATATCATTCCACATTTATTTTTAATTTTTCTTTTGAACTTTTCAAATAAAAACACTTCATAAGGCCTTATTTTTTTAATACATGCCTTTTCAATTATTTTGTTTAATACAAAAGGTTTTATAACAGAGTATATAATAAGTGTTTTATTTTTTCTATCATATATATAATCAAATAATTTATCCTTAGAATTAAAAAAGTTGCTATTAATTGTTTCATATATAAGTTTCTTATCCGGTTTCTTATTTGTATTTATTTTAGTGATCATTAGTGCTTCACCCTTGATTACTATATTGATATTACCTTTAATAAGCGAATCATACTTATTAATCTCTCTTATATAAAACTCTTTGTCTTCATTAATAAATGTGATTTTGTCTTTAGCTATTAGTAATTCTTTATTTAGTGCCATCCTACATAACTCCTTCATAATATGTATCCTCAATCAAATAAATTTCTCCATCATTGTAGTCAAAATCAAATCTATACTTTAATTTACCAGCCTCAAGCTTACGTATAAATATAATTTTATTTTGAGATATATCATAATAAACTTGATTCTCGCCACTCTTTGCAATTATATTATTAATTTTCAAGAAATCTTCTAAGTCTTTCTTTTCTTTAAAAGTGTTTTTATTAATTTGAGATATGTAATTATTAATAAGTTTTATATCATTTTCTCCCATAGTTTTTATTTGATTTTCTTTAAAAGGATAGATGTATTCTTTTGAGATATTAATTGACACTAATTTATATATAGAGACAATAAGTATTGAAAAAATCATAATGTAAATTAATAATATAGCTGAGATTTGTCCCTTCTTACAAGCTAAATACCTCTTCATAATTTTTATCATTTACTTTAACAAAAAAATAAACCAATTTACCCTTTTGTATAAACTTTACCTCCTTAACATCCTCCATGATTTTATTTACGGTGGTTAATTTCCCATCTGTATAATAAAAAACTCCTAATGCTTCACCCTTATACATTGCTATTTCTTCAGATTTATTTTCTACTCCATAACTTATCTTCAGCTTATTACCTATTACCTCATATTTTTTAACCTGCGCTCTATTAATATTGCTCTCAATTGAGATTATTCCATTTGAGAACTTATCCTCATCTAGACTATTTTTGCAATAACTTTTCTTAAAATCTATTAAGTCCACAATAATCCTAAGCATAAAACACAGTAATATGCTTGATATAAATAAATATATTATAGTTTCAAGTAGGATTACTCCTTTTTTCATTTCTATCTTACATTTCTTGATATATAAACCTCCTCACTTACCATATTACTATCAAACTTATTAACCTTTTGCTCAAGCTTTAATTTTATAGTATTCTCACTATTTAATTTTTGAATTTTTATGTAGTTATCATTACTATCAACTGAAGTATCAAGTAGATCTGTAATATTATTACTTATAATTCTATTTATATCTAAGTTTTCAGAGTTTATATACAAGTTTTCACTATCCTTAAATGCTGCTAGAAGCTTATTGTATTCTGCATTATACAGCAATTCCTTTTTTACACTCTTAAAAATCACAGTCTCTTTTCTCATCTCTTCTCTATAAACTAAAGCCTTTTTTGCATTATCATAGCACTTTATTGAAACAAAAAATAAGATGCATAAAACAGCAATTACTAAAGGAATTTCTATTAATACTAGCCCTTTATTTTTATTTAACATTTATATACTCACTTCCTGCTGTAATAGATAATACGTCTTTCTCAAGTCTTCCCTTTTTAACTGAAATTGTTGTTGATATATTAGCTTCTCCGTTAGGATCAAGTAAGAATATATTCTTACCATTTGAATATTTAAAAACATAACCATTTGGTAATTGATATTTTTTAATTAATAATCCTTTTTTATCATATATACTTATTCCTTTATCTGAAATAGCTACTTTGATATACTGATTTGTATATTTACTCTTCAGTTTTCCAAAGCAAATACTATCCTCAGTAAATACTTTTATTTCATCTATTTTATCTTCATTCATTATTTTTACTAAAGGTTTTATAAAAGCAAAAGTTATACTTATAATTACTACAAGTACTGCAACTGAACAAAGTAATTCTATTAGTGTAAATCCTCTTTTTTTCACAACTTAACTCCATCATATATTGGTAGTAAAAAAATAATAAACATAGAAATTATTACTGTACTTATAATTAAAATAATTATTGGCTCAATTATAGTTGTTAAAGTAGATGTTTTATATGTTATTTGTTTTTCTTTTTCTTCAGCTAATGATTTTAGTCTTACACTTAATGTTCCAGTTTCTTCGCCAATTCTTATGAAGGAAATTGTATATAATGATATGCAGCTCATTTCATCAAGTATTAAACTTAAAGCTTTACCTTGGATTAAGTTTTCATAAATAAATAGTACTTTTTCTTTTACTATTGGAATATTAATCTCGTTTCCAAACTGATAAAGCGCATTTTGTACATTAACTCCACTTTGAAAAATCAAATAAAAAACTTGAATAATATAAAATTCAGTAAATTGATTAAAGAATTTTAATTTTCCAATAATCTTAATAATTCTTGTATTAAAAACCTTAAATACCAAAATATACGGAATTAATATTACATAGCAAACTATATAAATACAGCTAACTACTGGCATTTTATCAAAGCTTTCTCTTAAGTTGAAAACCAACTTACAAAGACCTTTAGGAACAATTTCTAGAGAAGAATACATATCAATAAATTGCGGTAGTAAATAAATGAACATTACCACAGAAATTAAAATAATTAAGGAAATTAGTATTATAGGATAAACAAGTGCATTAACTATTTTTTTCTTAATAGTGTACAAGTTTTTATAAAAGTTTCCTAGAGAATCAAGGGTTTCTTGTAGTTTACCAGTGTTCTCACCAATCAATATCATTTCTTTGAATATTACTGGGAAAATATCTAAACCTTCCATTGCTTTAGAAATGCTATATCCTTCCCTTACCTTATCCCTAACTAAAGTAATTGCTTCCTTATGATATTTATTTTTCAAATTAAACTGAATCATTTCAAAGGATTCGTCAATTGATATTCCACAATTTATGGTGTTTCCTAAGGATTCAGCTATATAACTTAATGTTAGATTATCAATTCTATGTGCTTTACTACGCTTCAATATTCTCTCCTTCAAGAAAATTCATATAAGTATCTAAGCTAATTACGCCTTCCTCTAAGAGATTTTTAAGTCTTGTAAAAAAACTGCTGCTAAACCTTGAACCTACTTCCCCTCTTAAGTATTCTTTTATATTTGCTTTTTCTATGTCTTTAATAAACAGCATGTCATAAATTAGCATTCTCCCTTGAGTTCCAGTATAATTACATTCTTCACAGCCAGTACCCTTATAATAAACTTCCATGCTAATCTTGTTTTTATTTCTAATTTCATCACTGATTTTATGAAGAGAATTACATTTACTACAATTCTTTTTAACTAATCTTTGAGAAATCACTAATATCAATGAATCCATTAGTAAATACTCTTCTATACCCATCTCTTTTAATCTTGAAAAAACTTCATATGGGCTTTTGGTATGAATTGTTGTATATACCTTATGTCCTGTAATTGCTGCTCTTACTGCAATTCTTGCTGTTTCCTCATCACGTATTTCCCCAATCATTATAATATCTGGATCTTGCCTTAATATGCTTCTTAATCCCGTTGAAAATGTTATTCCAGCTTTGATATTTACGCCAACTTGGTTTATCCCATTTATTAGCATCTCTACTGGATCTTCAATTGTTGTAATATTTACATCTTTACCTTTTTCTTCATTAAGTATTGAATACAATGTGGTTGATTTTCCTGAACCTGTAGGTCCATTTACAACTATCATCCCATTCCTTACTGCAAGGGCTCTTTTAAGCAAACTTAAATCATCTTTAGAAAAATTAAGACTTTCTAGATTATATTTATCCCAGTTGTTGTAAAGCACTCTTATTACTATCTTTTCACCATAATAGGTTGGAAGTGTTGAAACTCTTAAATCTAATAATTCTCCATTTTTCATGTTATGCAACATCTTTCCATCCTGAGGTCTTAATTTATCTGAAAAATCCATATTACTTTTTATCTTAATTCTAGTTACTATATTTAAATATTTATCCTTATCAATCTTAAAAGCTAAAATTAACGAACCATTTAATCTATATTTAATTAGCACCTCTTTTTCAAATGGCTCAAAATGAATATCTGATGCTTTTTTACTTATTGCATCATTAATTATATTCCCCTCAGTGTCTATGTCTTTTTTATATATTCTTACTCCAAAACCATCCTTAATTAACTTTTTTATACTCTTCTCAGTAGACTTTATTGGAACAATAGCAGTAGAAAAGTTTTGCTCAAGATACTTTATCATTTCAGCTGATACACTACTCATAGCTACGTATACTTTTCCATTGTATCTACCTATTGGAATAATATTATACTTTTCACATATGTCTAATGGAACTTCCTTGAGTAACCCTATATCGATATTGTCTAATGATAATTCTCCACCTAGGTTCATTTAATCACCCCCAGTTCAGATTATTATCATATTTCCATTTTTTTAATCAAAAAAAGAAACAAATTATTGCTAATTTGTTTCTATAAAAGAGTATTGTCCAGTTTTTTTAGATTTAATTTTTACTGTTCCATCAACTGAAACAAGTTCATATACATCTTCCTTAGTGGAAGAGTCATCATATCCAATGAAAAGTATATTCCCTTCTATGTCTTTTTCTATACCCTTCTCTAAATCGATATTCTTAGGAAAATCATATACTAATTTTTTTAATTTACCATCGCTTAAAAGATACAGTGAAGATAAACCATCTTTCTTTTTTCCTAATATAATTATCTTATCTTCTAACACAATTATGTCATTTATATTCTGTACTTCTGTAGTTAATACTTGTACTTTACTATTATCAATATCAAAGGAATTCAGTGATTTATTGCCCTCAAAATCAGATGTTAAATAAATTATTTTATTACCTTCTATACTTATGTACTCTATTGCCCCTTTCTTTATATCGAGCAAAAGTTTTTCATTATTAGTTTTAGTGTTATAAAGAAATATTCCATTTAATTTACTTTCAGCTTTTACTCCATAATAAATAATTGAATCATTATCTAACCAAGCATAATTGTTCCCTGAAATAAGTGTATTGCTTTTTAGTTCTTTAAACTTTTTATTTGAGGAATCATATATACCTAATGTTACATTATTTTCTTCTATTTCTTTAGAATAAAATACCTTACTCCCGCTAGGTGATAGTTTAACATCCTTTATATCTTTCCAAGCATCTATTACATTTTCTGTATTTTCACTACCTAAGATAAGATTTTTAGAATTGTTCTCAGTTTTTTCCCTTAAATAGCTATTTTCTTTTTTATTATAATTTATCAAAGTTCCTTCTTCATTGTCTGAAAGCTTTATATTTTTCTCTAAATCTAATATAATTTGCATTTTTCCGTTATTATAGTAATTAACACTACCTTGTACCACTTTACTATAGTCCTTGAATACACTTTTATTTTTATCTGATTTTACATTATTATCACAAGAATATAAATTTAAAGATAAAACTGCAAGTACTAAAGGATATGTTACTTTTTTAATTTTCATAATTTAATCTAAATATCCTCCTATTTATAAAAAGTGATTTATCTATTAATGTATTTTTCTATTTTATTTACTCCCTTAAATAGTTCAGCCTATAGAAATTCTTGATACAAATGTTTTAAAAATGTTATACTAAATTTATCTTTTTAATGAAAGGAAGATTTCTATGGCTTTAGACGGTATTTTTTTACACTATTTGGTTGATGAGTTAAAACCATCATTAATTGGTGCTAAAATTGATAAAATAAATCAGCCTGAAAAGGATGAAATAATATTAACCTTAAGGACTGGAGGCGAAAATAAGAAATTTCTTATTTCTGCATCTAGTAAACACCCTCGTTTTCATTTTACTAAAGAACCTAAAGCAAATCCACTAAAAGCCCCAATGTTTTTAATGGTTTTGAGAAAATATCTATCAAGTGGCAAAATTGTAGATGTTACCCAATATCAAAATGATAGAATAATAACTCTCTACATTGAAGCTATGGATGAACTTGGGTTCAATTCTCTATATAAACTAGTTATTGAAATAATGGGTAGACATAGTAATATTACTTTAATAAGGGACAGAGATAATAAAATCATGGAATGTATAAAACACATATCATCTGACGTAAATTCATACCGTGTCTTATTTCCTGGTGTAACTTACGTATTCCCTCCAGATAGTAATAAATTAAATCCATTTAACTTTAACAAGGATGAGCTTGCTCAAATTTATAGAGAAAAATCAATTGAATTAGATAAAAATATATTTTTCAATTTATTTACTGGTATAAGTAAACTTCTTAGTTCTGAAATGTTTGACGTTTATTCAAAAAACACCGGAGATAATTCAATTGAAAAAATTTCAGATTTTACTATAAACTATTTTAAAAATCTTGAATCTCAAATTAAATTCCTGCTTTTTAAGGATAATGAGGAATTTAAAGATTTTTATATAACATCTATAAAAGATTATATGAACTTAAATTGTGAAGAGTTCCAAGATCCCTCTGAGTTACTAGAATTATTTTTTAAAGGTAAGGATAAACAGGATAGAATTAAATCTAAATCAAGTGGCCTTCAAAAAATCATCAATACAAATATAGAAAGATGTAATAAAAAGTTAAGTATTCTAACTTCTACATTAAATGAGTGTAAGAAGAAAGATAGCTATAAAATTAAAGGTGACCTACTTACAGCATACATTTATAGTATAAAAAAGGGTGACAATTCAATTAAACTTTTAAATTTCTATAATGAAAATGAAGAAGAATATTTGGATATTAATCTTGATACAAATAAAACCCCTTCAGAAAATATTCAATTTTATTATAAAAAATATAATAAACTAAAAAAATCTGAGGAAAATGCCCTTGAGCAACTAATCAAAAATGATGAAGAATTAAAATATCTTAAATCTGTACTTTCGAATCTCGAGAATTCAGAACAATATTCAGATATTGATGATATAAAGAAGGAATTAATTGAAACAGGATATATAAGATTCAAGAAAAATCCTAAAGATAAAAAGGATAAGGCAACTAAACCACTTCATTTCATTTCTAGTGATGGAATAGATATTTTTGTGGGTAAAAATAATATCCAAAATGATTATCTTACTTTAAAGTTTGCACACAAAGAAGATACTTGGCTTCATACAAAGGAAATACCAGGTTCTCATGTAATAATTAAAGGTGGAATTATCCCTGATAGTACCCTTGTAGAAGCAGCTAACCTAGCAGCTTATTATAGCAAAGGAAAACTGTCTTCAAATATTCCTATTGACTATACTAAAGTTAAATATGTAAAAAAACCAAACTCAGCTAAACCGGGAATGGTTATTTATACAAATAATAAAACCATCTATGTTAATCCAATTGAACCTAATTTAATTAGAAAATAAAAAAGCAGGGCATTAAATAATTGAAGTGCACCCCAAATGTTAGACATATGATATAATCATATTTAACATTTGGAGGTGTATTTTTTATGAGTATATATTCTGTTGAATTGAAGATAAAAGCAATTGAAGACTGGAGAAAGCGTGAAATTTCCATAGCAGAAATTATAAAAAAGTATAATATTTCACAGCAAACCCTTACTAGATGGGTTACAGAGTATGATTCACAAGGACTTGAAGGACTAGTAAGAAAACCCCAAAATAAAATTCATACAGGTGAATTTAAGCAAGTTGTTGTTGAAGATATGAG